>CAYOJF010000022.1:19333-56244 GCA_964404215.1 uncultured Aureispira sp.
TCCTCTTTATTGAAAACTCTGCTGATATTACTATTGATAATGTAGAATTTCAGCGAAGTACTTCCGCTAGAGCTGCTAACGGACTACTCGCTCAAAATACTGATAATATTATTGTACAAAACTGTAATTTTTCCCTCCTTTCTCTTGGTGCTACTATTCAGTCTAATACCTCCAATCCTACCGTCCAAAACAATGACTTTTCCAATAGTGGAACTAATAATAATTCACCTGCTCTTCTTCTGAATAATGTCTCGAATATCGCCACAGGTGCCATTACAGGCAATACTTGGGGCGGAACTAGCTCTGAAACTTTCATCAAGATGAATGCAGTCACTGCAGCCACTCCTCCTCTACTCATCAATGACGGAAATAGCGGCAGCCCTCATATTGTCATCCCTGATGGTAGTTCCCTTACCGCTGCTGGCAATACTAATTATCTCCTCTTTATTGAAAACTCTGCTGATATTACTATTGATAATGTAGAATTTCAGCGCTCGAATGGATGTTCTACTGCTAAAGTAGGAAGTGGAATACTAACATCAGGTTGCCATAATTTGATTATTCAAAATAGTGTTTTCAAAAATCTCACTACTAGCTTTAACTCTTCTAGAGATACCAATATAGTTTTTCAGTGCAATCTATTTAGGAATAATAATATTGGATTAGCCACTAATAACACTAGTAATGCTATTAGTTTAACTGATAATGTTTTAGAGCAGAATACTACTGCTATACAAGCAGGTGCTCCAATAACAGCGACTGGTAATTATTGGGGTGCTCCTGATGGATCTAGTACAGATGGAGGTTCTGGTGACTCCTATACAGGAAGTGTCAGTGCAGGTAGTTTTCTTGCCGCTGTCCCAACTAGTTGTGGGGCGAATATCTCTTTCTCAGATTTTGATGTCAATCGAGGTACTGCCCTTATCTTTGATGGAATAGACGATGTAGTAGACATGGGGAACTCTACTGATTTAGACATTACTGCTAATATCACACTCGAGGGTTGGGTCAACCTAAATGGCAGTGCTGGAGATCAGAAAATTATTACCAAATTTGGGGATATTACTGGCAATGATGCCTATTCTCTACAAGTTGTCAATGGTTTCCCTGAATTAGCCCTAAAAATAGCAGGTACTTGGATCACTGTTAATGCCGGCATGGCTGCCATTCCTGGTAGATGGTATCATATTGCAGGTACTTACGATGGTACTAGTATAAAAATCTATATCAATGGAATAGAGCTAAATAGTATTAACCAAACTGGAGCTATTGATGTATCTAGTGCTACCTTCAAACTGGGTGCATGGGCAACTGGTAATTATCTGGATGGACAAATGGACGAAATTAGAGTCTGGAATACAGCTCGTACTGCTACTCAAATCAGAGAAAATCTTCACCTAACATTAGATCCCTGTAGTGCTGGTTTAGTTGCTTATTATCAGCTCAATGATGGAGTAGGTTCTACTACGGTAAGCAGTAGCAATGGTAATGCTAGTGGTACACTAGATGTCAATATGAATCCTACTACCGCCTGGAATGCTTCTACTGTCAATGTAGGTAATGACTTACCTTTAGTTTCTAATAGTCAAACAAGAACAAATGTAGCTGCTGGTAGTAGTATACAAAATTTCAATACGGCTAACCTAAGCCTTCAATTTTTCCAACATAGTGCAACAGAAGATTTTACAGTAACCTATCAAGCATTTACACCTGAGAACATCAATGGAGCAATAGGAGTCAATATCATTCAAAATCCGATGTGGACGGTAAATAAATCAGAGTCCCCATTCATTTCTAGTATGCTAGCAGACTATACGTTCACTCTTCCAACGCCTTTTGCTAGTACTGATCCTAGTAAATATAAACTCTATTGGCGTCCAATGTATTCTGATGAAGCATGGACCAATATTGCTACTGCGAGTAATATGACAACCAATACGGTCACTTTTGGTAAAATTTCAGAAACAGGGCAATTTATGATTGTACAGGATTCTGATGCAGATGTATCTGATGTTAGAGGTAATATGTATGCCTTTAATGGCAATCAACAAATTATTGGTACGAATGATCCCTCTCTAAGTATAACAGGTGATTTGACCCTAGAAGGCTGGTTCAAATTTACAGGAAGCCCCAATGATTGGGTTCGTCTAATTGGTAAAGGAGACCCTAATAATAGAACATATGGTTTATGGTATAACTCTACATCAAATGATTTATTATTTCAACATTACGATGGTTCTGGTGGTCGTTTCAATCTAGTATATAATGTATCTCTTCCTTTAAATGAGTGGCACCATCTCTCTACCACTCGCAATGGGAACAACTGTCGTCTATATATTGACGGTATTGAGGTCGGACAAGCAACATCCACAATAACACCAACGACAACCACATCTCCCCTTCGTTTAGGTTATGGTGAAATACATACCTATTTTCAAGGACAAATGGATGAAGTAAGAATATGGAATGTAGCTCGTACACAAGATCAAATTAGAGAAAATCTACACCTAACCCTCAAAGGGAATGAAACAGGATTAGTAGCCTATTATCAATTTAACAATGACGACCCTGTAGGCACTACTAATGGAGTAAAAGATGCCTCTGGAAATGGTAACAATTGCACTACATCCAATATGAATGCTGCTAATTATATCGCTTCTGAAGTAGCTGTAGCAGGTGGTACTTCTGATAGAATTACGATTGGAGCAGGAGGTATTTATACCTTCCCCAACACAGGTACCCAAATCGAATTTGGAGTGACTACTCCAAATGGCGAATTAGTCATTTCAAGACTGGAAACAGAAAAACCTACTGGTTGGCAAAGTATTGGGACCGATGTAGATGATGAATATTTTGTTATCAATAACTATGGTACTAATCAAACGTTCTCTATCCTACAAGATTTGACCATCAATAGAATGGGTTATGTAGCTCCTGCTGATGCTGCTGCGCCCTGTACAAATCTTGGCATCTACAAAAGATCAAGCAATGCCTTTGGAGCTACTTGGGGTACCCAAATAGGGTGTGCTGATGCCGCTACCGCAGGTACTGCTGGTAGTACGAGTTATGATGCTACTGCTAATATTACTTCTTTCTCTCAAATTCTAGTCGCTAATGCAGGTAATAAATCTAATCTACCAATCGAGTTATTAGAATTCACGGCCAAACGCAAAGAGGCAGACTTAGTACAACTAGACTGGTCCACTGCTGCTGAACTAAATAATAAAGGTTTCTATGTAGAGCGTCTACTAGCTACTGAAAGTGAATTTACAGCTATTGAATTCATTGAAGGAAAAGGAACGACTACTGATCTAAACTATTATCAACTATTAGATAATAATAGCTATATAGGAAATACTTATTATCGTTTACGTCAAGTTGATTTTGATGGCTCTATTACTTATTCTGATACTAGAGTGGTCGCTGGTAGAACAGTAGAAAGCAGTAGTAATAATACAATGGCTACGGCTATTTATCCTAATCCAGCCAATAAATTCATCCATATCCGTTTTGATCAGTTACCTGCTAATGTAGAAACCGCTGCTATTCGTATACTAGATACACAAGGGCGTTTAGTTCACCATCAAGAGCAAGCAGTCAATGCCTATGAAACCATTACTCTACAAGCCTTTGAACAATTACCAAATGCCTTATATTTAGTCTCTATTCAGTTGGACAATGGGGATAAAAGCATACATAAAATAATAAAGGAATAATAAAGTTATTTATTTAATAGTAGCTGTCAATAGCCAAGTAGAGGAATTCCTCTACTTGGCTATTTTAGTATAAAATTACTCTGTACCATTTTAGAGACATTCTCTTGCAAATAACAATAATTTTATAGAGCTTTATGAGGTGAAGTTAGTTGATACTAACTTCTATTATTAATTCGCTAAAAAACAACACTTAGATATGACCTTTCGTAAAGAAAAAGACTCCATAGGATATGTAGATGTACCTGCTGACAAATATTGGGCAGCACAAACACAACGCTCTAAAGAAAATTTCAAAATTGGTGGACAAACCATGCCAACTGAAGTAATACAGGCGTTTGCTATTCTTAAAAAAGCTGCCGCTATGACCAATAGCAAATTAAAAGTATTGGATGCACGCAAAGCAAAATGGATTGGTCGTGTTTGTGATGAAATTTTGGCAGGAAAACACGATGCTCAGTTTCCTTTAGTCGTATGGCAAACAGGTTCAGGTACACAGTCTAATATGAATGTGAACGAAGTAATTGCTAATCGTGCTCATGTACTGAACAATGGGAGATTGACAGACAAAAAGAAAACCATTCATCCAAATGATGATGTCAACAAATCACAGTCTTCTAATGATACTTTCCCTACTGCTATGCACATTGCTGCTTACAAAAAAGTAGTAGAATGTACTATTCCTGGAATGGAAGCACTTAGAGATACACTAGCAGCCAAATCAGAAGAATTTAAAGATGTCGTCAAAATCGGTCGTACACACTTCATGGATGCTACTCCTGTTACAGTTGGTCAAGAGCTATCTGGTTTTGTAGCACAGCTCAATCATGGTATCAAAGCCATTAAAAACACATTGGAGCATCTTTCTGAGCTTGCTCTAGGAGGTACTGCAGTAGGTACTGGACTCAATACACCTGCTGGCTACGCCGAGCTAGTTGCTAAAAATATCGCAGATCTAACGGGATTACCTTTCGTAACAGCACCTAACAAATTTGAAGCCCTAGCCGCACACGATGCCATCGTAGAAGCTCATGGAGCATTGAAAACAGCTGCTGTTTCTTTGATGAAAATTGGTAACGATATTCGTATGTTGGCATCTGGTCCTCGCTGTGGTATTGGTGAGTATATTATCCCAGCTAATGAGCCGGGTTCTTCTATCATGCCTGGTAAAGTCAACCCTACTCAGTCAGAAGCATTGACTATGGCAATGGCTCAAGTAATGGGCAATGATGTGGCCATCAATATTGGTGGTGCAACAGGGCATTTTCAGTTGAATGTATTCAAACCTATGATGATTTTCAACTTCTTGATGTCAGCTCAGTTGATTGGAGATGCTTGTCAGAGTTTCAATACTAACTGTGCCGCAGGTCTAGAGCCTAACTATACCCTCATCAAAGAAAACTTGAATAACTCTCTGATGTTAGTCACTGCTCTTAATACTAAGATTGGCTATGACAAAGCTTCTGAAATCGCTAAAAAAGCCTATAAAGAAGATAGCACGCTCAAAGCGGCCGGTATTGCTCTAGGTTATTTGACTGAAGAGGAATTTGACCAATGGGTTCGCCCAGAAGATATGACGAGTGGATTGAAGTAAAAAAACTACTATGTGTCAACAATAAGCCCCTAAAGGAGAAAATCTTTTAGGGGCTTTTTATTAGCAGTATATCCAACATGATTGATTGGTTGCAATCATTATTTTCCTAATTGCTCTAAGAGCCATTTTTTAGCAGTTAAGGGGTGTATATTTATAATTCTTTTTTTTAATTTTTCAATCGCTCTTTTATCATTTCCTATATTCAATATCCTCTTAGTCATCAAAATCAAATTCATATAATTTTGCTTATGATAACTCAATACCTTTTTTCGCCCTAAAAAAACTCTAAAACTGTCTAACAAAGCATCTAATGCATCATAGTACCCCTCTTGATAGTAGATTTTGAGTAGTAACACCTTTGCTTCTATATTTAGTAAAAGGTCTTCATAATCAGCCTGTCCTAAATAGCCCTTAGCAATTTCTAACTTACCTTTAGAAAAATTCAGTTTTGCTAAATTATATTGTTTGAAATTAACTCTATTTACCTCATCTAAAAACGAGGTATATTGATTAATAAATAGTTCTATCCAGTCAAATTCTTTCAGATTTAATCCTAAGTCTATAATATTACTATATGCAAAGCGACTAAGCCTCCCTTTATCTAATAGTAATGACTGCTCTAACCCTATTCTATACCATTCAAAAGCTTCCCTAATATATTTCTTATCACCTATATTCAATTGTTTGATAGCATAATTAATTCCCATCAATAACAATTCTCTTTTTTCTTTATCTTCGATTAATATAGTTTTATCATGCAAGTAATTTTTGAGTGCTATAAAATTACTTTCGTTTCCTTTGAGTGTATAATAACCGTGGTAATATAACATCAAAACAGGGTATTTTTGATATTTAGGATATTTTTCTATCTGCTCCAAAACTGCACCTAACATATCTATATCATATTCCGTATTTTTAATCGTTTTGTGTGACAATGCAATACAGGCATACCTTAAAGTCGTTATCATAAAAAACAACGTATTATGCTTAGTAAGCATAGTGATGTTCGTTTGTTGAGTTCGATCTATTTTTTCCACTAGCTCAAACTTTAATTCCTCTAACCGATATTGGTGATAATGAAAGTCTGCATCTTGATAGCGTTGGTCTAGTATTTTTTCTGCTTTTTGAAGTGGTTTTTTAGTTTGTTTTATTAGTTTTTTGTGCTGCAAAGCTCTTATTCTATTTTTTTGCACCTCCACTTCATCTTTTATTGACCAATTATATCCAACAAAATCTACCAATACTTCCAAGGATAATGACATGATATAGCGAAGTCGATTATCATCATATTTTTTTTGTGGATAGAGATAATCCCATACTCTCTCTTTGTGTAAGGTCAATGCCGTCCAACTATAACGAGTCTCTATAAAATCAAATAACTTACGTACATCTTCATGTTCATTGTGTAGTGGAGATGCCACCCATTTCTTGAACGATCTGAGTTCTTTTTTATCTAACTCTTGGTACAACTCAAACAGTTTACTCTGTTGCATTTTTATATTTTTTTATCCAACAAGCTACAAAAAATGTTCTTTTTTCAGAAAATAAGCTAATCTATATTTGTATCATTCATCAACCAAAAAGAAAGCTATCCATGAATTTTTTCACTAAGACACTACTAATTGCCCTGATTAGTCTCTGGGGGTACCATCAAACTCAAGCCCAAATTACAGCTATTCCTGATACTACCTTTGAAGCATACCTCATATCAGCAGGGATTGACTCAGATAGCACCATAAATGGTCAAGTACAGACCGCTGACATTGATACCATCCCTTATATTTTCATACAAAACAAGAATATAAAAAGCTTAGAAGGAATTCAGGATTTTTTGGCTCTACAAATCTTAGATATTAGAGGAAATCAGATAGATAGTTTAAATACCAGTAACCTGCAAAACTTGGTTCGCATCATTGCTATTGCAAATCCATTAGAGTTCATAAACATAATAAACACCCCTAATCTAACATTACTATCAGTAGATAGTACCCTTATAGACAGCTTAGATATTTCCAATCATACTTCCCTCCAAAACCTTCATGCAAACGATTGCCCTAATCTAGTTCATATCAATTCTACTAATTGTACTTCATTAAGAGAAATAGCGGCAAGTAGTAGTAAATTGCAATCCTTAACCATTTCCAATACCCCAAGACTTTATGCAGTAAACTGTAATAACAATGAAATTCAATCTGTCAATTTTGTAGATTCAAATGAAATAGAGATACTAAGCCTTAATGAAAATCAATTAACTCAAATTGATTTTACTAATTGTTCTCACCTAGAAGAAATATATTGCCAATACAATTCTTTAACAAAAATGGATGTCACTCATTGTCCTATATTAAGAATTCTATCTCTTGGATATAATAATATCGACTCTATTGATGCAAAACAAAATCCCATTCTTCAAGCACTCTATATATCCAATAACAATACACTCACTTATTTGAATATCAAGAACTGCCCTAACCTTTATAGTGTAGATTGTTCTCATGGGCAGCTCAACGACATCCTATTCGAAAATAATACAAATTTAAACCTCCTAAATTGTGATAGCAATCGATTAACTCATTTGGATTTCAAAGAGGTACCTAATGTCCAAACTATCTATGCTCGTTACAATCAATTGGCTCATGTCAATCTTAAAAACAGAGTTATTTTTTCAACTAATTTTTTCTTTAATTTCAATCCTAGTTATTTGATTGTTTGTGTAGATAACCCTTCTCAATCTTTAGCCATTACAGTAGACCAGTGGGCGACCCTCTCCTCTATCTGTGCTAATACAACACTCTTAGGATATGTCAGAGACGATGCCAACTCCAACTGTCAAGCTGAAAGTACCGAACTTGGTATTGATGCCTACAAACTGACTTTAACAAATAATGCTACTAATATTAGTCACTTCGTCAATACCAACCTAGAAGGGCTCTATACAGGTGAATTAGACTCAGGCAACTATACCATTGTCATTGACAATAGCTTACCCTATCGTTCCCCTTGCCTAGGTTCCCAAAGTGCCAATATATCTAGTAGTACTATTGATACTATCGACTGGTCTGTTCAGACAACAGATACGTGCTCTTACTTAGAGGTCAGTTTATCCGCTCCCTTTTTGAGAGCAACAGGAGGAGGTAGTGCCTACACCGTCCGCTACTGCAATTTAGGTACAGCTGATGCTTACAATGCCTATGTAGAAGTTAAGATTGATAGTGCTCTAAACGTCTTGAGTACCAGTATTCCGATTCAACAACAAAATGGAAACACCTACACATTTGATTTAGATACAGTCCGAATCGGAGCCTGCCATACTTTCAAAATAAATGTCATTGCAGATACCATGACTCCCATCGGACATGTCCTCTGTTCAGAAGCCCACATCTACCCAGATAGTTTGTGTAGCAACCCTTGGATGGGACCAATTATCCAAACGAGTGCTAGCTGCACCACAGATAGTGTTCTCTTTCTGCTTCGCAATGAAGGGAGTAGTATGAATGCACCACTCCAATATTCTATTTTTGAAGATCAAGTTATGTTATTAACCAATCCATTTACACTGGGTGCCAACGGCAGCACACAAGTTAGCTACCCAACCTCTCCAGGAAAAACCTATCGTATAGAAGCCATACAAGTACCGGGAATACCTGCCCAAGTCGCCTCTCCTATTGCACATAGTACCATCAGAGATTGTTTAGTTGATAGCACAGGAGTGGTATTTGATTCTAGTGTCACGGCATTTTTCAATGAAAATACGACTCCATTTATTGATATTGACTGCCAGCCTATGCGAGCTGCCTACGACCCAAACGACAAAGCAGGACAACCACTTGGATATGGAAAAGATCATTTCATTCCTAAAAATATCCCCATCAACTACAAAGTGAGGTTTCAAAATACTGGAAACGATACCGCTTTCAATGTTGTGATTATAGATACCCTTTCTATCCATGTAAACCCTGCTTCATTGCAAATGCAGACTAGTAGTCATCCTTACACTTGGAATCTTTCCAATACAGGTATTTTGACAGTCACCTTTTCAGATATAAAATTAGTGGATAGTCTAACGAATGAGCCTCTTTCGCATGGCTTTTTCACCTACACAATTGACCAAAACACCAACTTGCCTATAGGTACTATTATTAATAATCAGGCCGCTATTTACTTTGATTACAACCCACCAATTTTCACCAATACCACCTTACATACTATTGGAGATAATTACTACCGTACGCAAGTCTCTGTTGACCACATTCACGATGAAAAATACACTATTGATGTTTCTCCTAATCCATTCCATTTTCAGACGGCCCTTACCGTTCGTGGAGCAACATTTGAAACCTTACACCTAGAAATTCTAGATGTTACGGGTAGAATCATTCGTCACCAATCTATAGAAAATGAAAATACAATCCTACTGCACCGCCAAGATTTACTCCAAGGGGTTTATTTTTATCGCCTCAAAGGCAATGGTCTGCTGATTGGATCAGGTAAAATTATCGCTCAATAATTAGATAAGAGAACGAATCTAATTGGTGATTCCGTCTATTGTTAGACTAGAATATACCACACACCATTTTTCAGTAAACACCACCATACTTACACTACAATAGCCTTCTTATCCGATAGGAAAAGGAGGCTATTTTTGATAAAGTTGTAACGGATAAGATCATTAAATAATCTCTTCCCATTCTTCTTCTTGGTCGGCAATATATCGCCCCAACATTTCATTGCTATCTCTATACATAAAACCAAATCGATCCTCTACTCCTACCAAAAAGTCAATATCTACCAATTTTTTGATGTCTTCTAGGGTTTGTAGCTGTTCTGTTTCTCTAAATTTATAGGTTTGTTCAAAAAGTGCGGTCTCAAATTTGACTAGAAACTTTGTCTCATGTTTAAAAACCGTTGTTTTATATTCCTTTGTGTCCAAATAACCAATTATTCTCATATTTTTTGTATTTTAGTATTCCAGTGATAAGGCAAAATAAGGCAAGTTGTTCAACTTCATTGCTTACTTCATTGGTAAAATATTATTTTTTGGTATTGGATAGTAACATTTTGTACTATAATTGCATAGAGTAATAAGAAAACAAACCTAAAATTTAACTAAGAGCATAAAATCATGGGAAATAATAAAAATAATAAAGTAATCAAATTCGGACGTTTTCGTTATGCAGCAGCAGGAGCTATTGCTGTAATGATTGTATCCTTGTGCTTCGTCAAACCAAATGCCAGTGGTGAAGCAGTCTATCAAGATAATTTCATGGCCTATGAAGATATGGTATCAGGCGAATTGGATTTGATGCTAAACACCCGTAGTGGTGGCGAAGATGATGAAATGACAAAAGCTCTTCGTGAATTGAAAAAAGGACTGAACTTCTACAACGACAACAACTATCAAGAAGCTATTCCTTACTTCGAGACCTATACCCAAAATAACCCTAAAGCTAGAGATCATGACGATATCAATTTCTATTTAGGAGTTTCTTATATGGGAGAAAGTCAAATCGAAAAAGGAGCAGCTACTTTTGAGCAGTTGACCAATAGCAAAAATAATGGTATTCAACAAGATGCTAAGTGGTATTTGGCATTAGCCAAGGCGAAACAAGGCGATCAAGAAGGAGCTAAAGCTCTTTTTGTAGAGTTGAAGTCTTCTGAAAAATATGGTGCTAAAGCTACTAAGATCTTAAACCCTGCTCCTAGAGCAGCATTTAGATAAATTCTGTTTTAAAAATAATACAAATAGGGGAGCTGAAATTGAATTTCAGCTCCCCTATTATTGTTTATCAGTCCACTTGTAGACCTATAGTCGCAGATTTTTTTCTCCCAGCGGTACACATATCATGATCCCCAATTTACTTGGGGACTAGGCAGGCGGTGGATAGGGCTCAAATACTTGAAGAGAACTAGCCTAAGAGCCTGCGAGATGACGAACATGTCGAAGATCCCCACGAACGTGGTGGGTGAGCCTAGTACCATGACAGTAGTTTTTTTCTAACTACTGGCGTGTGTAATAGTTGGCTTACTCCTGAGGAAGATCACCTTCTTTTTCCTTTCTTTCATCTAATACCTTCCAAGGCAACACCCCATTACCTCTTAAATATTGCCAAGACTCTAATACACTATGCCATTGAGGGTACAAAGAATTATGATACAACTCTATATCTTTGATAAAGTTATCTCTTTCAAAATAATACCTTTCTTCTCTAGCGACTATATCTATTATCAAATAAATACTATCTGATAAAGGATTAGTATCACTATTCCCCCCCCAATTCCATAAATAAATAGTACTATCTCTTTCTTGTATTGATACAAATTTAGGTATTGTAGATCCAGACCATTGCCAACCACTAAAACCACTTTCTGGTATCATATACTCAGGAGACATTAACCACCATCCCTCTCTATTAGTAGCACTATTTCTTAATTCATAGCGTCCCAGTAAGGGAAGTCTATGATAACCATCGCTACTAAAAGGACATACTCTATTCTCATTTGCTGAACTACATGATTGAGCTATTACAAATACCAAAATACTACTCCAAATTCTCCTTACGTATCTCTTTATTAAACTCTTTTTGTCCATCATGTACACGAGAATTGATATCATTAAAATCATAACTTTCTGTCCATTCAGCTTCAACCGAAAAATCTACTGGTGCATTTAAAATTGTATGATACCAAATTCCTAACCCATCGGATAATCCATTATACGCTTTACTACGTCCATCACTAGAACTTAAGTCCAAATTGTCTGTTATTTTGTAATGTAGATCTACTCTGCCATCTTCATGCATACTAACGTCAATCCTTATCCCTGCATTTCGTATAACCCATGTCAATTCATTAGCAGCAACTTCCCATGTCTTCCTATGCTCAATAGCACCTCTTATTGGGCTAGTGATCATATCAAACCCCTGCCTAAGCATAGAGACTTTTTGATTCCTCTCACCACCAAAACCTATACCTCTTGTATTAAAAGACTTGAAGCCATAATCTTCAATAATAGTACTGCCACTAGATAAGTAAAACGGATCGTACCCAATTTTACTAAGAATACCTTCTCTATATTCACTAACAGCTGGATCATTTGCAACCTTATTTAATATCTGTCCATATAACTTGACTCCACTAGTATTAGCTTGTTGAGAATACCAAATAACCTGAAATAAATTTGATGCTAGTTGAGGTTTCCTCATCATTATTGGCACTTCTTTTATCTCTGTAATGATATTCATTTCACCCAAATTAGGAAGAAAATTATTATGTATATTTCGCCTTGCACGTTCAAGATTATGCATATCCACATCTGCGTTGTTAGGAGCTTCTTCCAATCCATCTAGATCAATAAATTTGATAGGTTTATTCCCTGCAAATTGATAAGGGGTATAAAATGGATAATCAGGACTTAGTGGATCCACACTCAAGAACTTACCGATAGCAGGATTGTACAACCTGAACCCATAATCTTGTATATGTCTAGTGTCACTACCCGTCCATTCTCCATCATTTTCTTTCCCATTAAATCCAAAGCGGTACACTTTATCTGCTGCAAACGAACGCTCTACAGCATACCCTTACTTAGCCGTCCACTCAAATTCTACATCTCTAGGAGGCAGACAAGACTCATTATTACAAGACATATAAGTCAGATAACCGCTAATTTTTTCGCCTTTGGTGGCTTTTATGGTTTGTTTGATGATCATTTTCTTTTTGTATTTGGTGATTTCCATCCCAAACATATCATCATGACCACTGATTTTGTTGCCTTCTTCGGTAGCATCTGCACTAAAGTCTGCCGTTTGACCTTCTATTTCTTCGAGTATAATGGCAGTAGCAATAGGGCCTTCGTCACTCTCTAGGTATTGAGAGTAAACATACCAGCCTGCTTCTATCGTAGCGGTTGCGACAATAGTATATTCTCCTTTTTTATTTTTTTCTAATTCCATTTCCCACTGTACAGGATTTGACTGTTGAGCGAATAGAGTACAACTGAAAGCTAAAAACAAAGCACTGAATAGGATTCTCATAACTGAATATTTTGATTAGAAAATTAATAGACATTATCAGGAATTAATTAGTAGTAATGCTTATTACTGAAAAAAGAAATCTTGATACTGTACCCCCATACAAGTCATAAAGACTAATAGGTGTATCAATTCTGCCCACAAAGCATTTTTGTAGGACTGTGCTACTAGTCCAAAAAGTATTCCGATTGGAACCACAAAGGTATAAAAGTGATAAATAGGTATATTGGTCTGTACCAAAAAAGTCAATAGCCCTATGATAGGCAACAAGAGTAGAACATAAATATATTTCTTCTCTTTAGTAGTTGTTTTGAACTGTAGCCCTCCAAGATTCAGCACTGCCAATAGGTAAGGCAGTAGCAGTAGTCCTACCATTACTAATGTTGTTATTCCCCAGCCAAAGGAATAACCCGACTCGACACTATTGCCCCAAATAGCGTTTGCCCACCATCCCTGATAGTCACCTGTTGCAAAATGCCATGTTCCTGCCAAAAAGAAAGGAATAAGGTAACCTAGCAGAATAAGAATAAATTCTTGTAGGTCAAACGTTCGGACAATCAATAGGGCTATGATCCCCCAAATAATATAGACCATATAGCTACTATAAAACAAGGAAGCTACTCCTATCCAAAAGCCTATATTGAAAATAGTCCCCAAGGAAGCTTTTTTGCTATAAGCATCCAATATGCAGTGCAATGCTCCCAACAAAAAGGTATTGGCAAAGACAATAGGGGTAGCAATATCAGCATCTACATGAATAAAATGTAATAGGATATAACAAACCGCTGGCACAGCAGTATATTGACGAGTAATCTTGTAAGCCCCTACCAGAAAATTAAGATAAAAAGCTTGCCCTAATAAAAGTAGGAAAAATAAAATGTGATTGCCCGTAGGAGCCGATAACCAATTTTCGATAGTAGGCAAAAAAGTAGCAGGTACTTTACTAAAATCCTGTATCAAATCTGATGGATAAATCCATATATTGGTACTCAATAATAGTAAATAAAAGACGACCAAAATATTGGTCAAAAAATCATTGTTGCGGAATATTTGTAACACAGGCGGTAGTTTTGGTACAAACCTAAAAAATAATCCCTCCTCCTACAAGCGAACCCTACATTGATTTGGATAGGACTCCAAAATTTTTGTTTATAAAATATTTAGCTCTTACACAAATTCTGTATCTTAAGAGCCTAAGCAAAGGGATAGGAATCCTCATTATTCAGTAACACAACTTACTTTTATTTCAAAATTATGCACAAATCAATTACGTTTGCTTTGGCACTGTTCCTATTGGGAGGTACAGCACAAGCACAAGAAACTGAAAAAATTACGAACAAAGAAGGCAGTCAATATGAGTTTACCGTACTCAAAGATATGGAAGCTACTGACGTCAAATCACAAGGAAGAACAGGAACCTGTTGGAGTTTTTCTGCCTTGTCTTTCTTTGAGTCTGAACTGATGCGAATGGGCAAAGGAAAACATAATCTCTCTGAAATGTTCATCGTTCGTAATGCCTATAAAGAGAAAGCCATCAACTATGTTCGTATGCACGGCAAATTCAATTTTAGTGCAGGAGGAGCATTTCATGATATTCCTTACATCATCAAAAAACATGGTATCGTCCCTGAAGAACTGTACAAAGGGCAGAGCTATGGCGAAACCACTACACATAACCACTCTGAACTAGATGGTATCCTAAAAGCAACCGTAGATGTCGTCATCAAAAACCCACAAAAAACGCTGACTCCTTCTTGGAGAAAAGCAGTAGATGGCGTATTGGATGCTTATCTAGGGGAAGTGCCTGAAACATTTGAGGTAGATGGCAAATCATACAATCCTAAATCCTACGCTAAGGAATTGGGACTCGATATGGACGAATATGTTGTCTTAAGTTCTTTTACCCACCATCCATTTTACGAGCAATTTGTATTGGCGGTACCAGACAACTGGGCTTTTGGATTAGTCCATAATGTCACTATAGATGAACTAATGGAAGCAGCAGAAAACGCTGTCATGAAAGGATATACTTTCGCTTGGGCTTCTGATGTATCTGAAAAAGGATTTTCATTCAGAGATGGTTTGGCGATTGTCCCTGAAGATGAATCTACCATCCAAAAAAAGGGGAGCGACAATCAGCACTTTAGTGATGCTGGTGCTAAAAAAATTAGCAATGCTTTCGAACAACCAGTACCAGAAAAGAAAATCACGCAAGAAATGCGTCAGGAAGCCTATGATAACTACGAAACAACAGATGATCATGGGATGCACATCACAGGAATGCTAAAAGACCAAAATGGTACGAAATACTTTATCGTAAAAAATTCTTGGGGAACAAAATACAATGAGTGTGATGGATACTTCTATGCCTCAGAAGCTTTCTTCAAGTACAAGACGATGAATATAATGGTACACAAAAAAGCTCTACCGAAAAAGTTAGCTAAAAAATTGGGTATCAAGTAGGTGACAAAATAAGAGCATCTATAAGAGCATGCATTACAGTGCATTTTCTACAACAAAGAAGAGCGATAAAAGCATAGATTTTATCGCTCTTCTTTGTTAGATAAACCTACTTTTTATTTTTTCTGCTTTTTTATTTTTAACCAATGGTTAATTTTTTCAATTATTCATTGAATATATGTTTGAAAAATATTCTTTGATACAGAAGGAACACTGAACCCCCTAAAAAGAATTTTATTTCAAATAAATCAATTAATCGAAATAAAAAACTAAAAAACACCTCAATCAAGCAAACATACAACCATAAAAGCCATAATTAGTGACCTATTTCCAGTTTATCAAGCAGCTATTAAATTAAGATTTAATTTGATTATATCATTTTTATTGTTGTATGTTTGCATCGCTTTAGACAAAATTTTATTCCAAAAAAGAAGCCTATTACACTACTAATTATACGCTTCTGATCTCATCATCAAAATCTATTTATAAGTATATGCAAACTTTTAAACGAATTCATCTCTTCGTCTTACTACTACTTATTGCTAGTGCCACTACTACTCAGGCACAGCAGAACCAAACACATGTCCATGGTAGAAACTGTGCTGCTCATGATGTATTGCAACAACAAATACAACAAGACCCAGCTCGCCAACAACAATTAAGACAAATCGAAAATGCAACACAACAGTATATTCGTACGCATGGTAATTCTAGAAATAACCAGACACGTATCATTCCTGTATATGTTCATGTACTCTACCGTACGGCACAAGAAAATATTAGTACCGCTCAAATTCAGTCTCAAATTGATGTAATGAATAGAGATTTTGCGGCATCTAATACAGATATATCTGGTGTTCCTTCTATTTTCCAATCTGTGACAGCTGGAAATTCAGGAATTCAGTTTGAATTGACTAACGTCACTCGTAAGCAAACTAGCAAAAGTTCTTGGGGAACTAATGATGCAATGAAACTGCCCTCTCAAGGAGGTGTAGCACCTTTGACTCCGAGTACACACCTAAATCTATGGGTTTGTAATATCGGTGGTGGAATTTTAGGGTATGCTCAATTTCCAGGAGGAGCTAGTAGTACTGATGGTGTTGTTATTTCACCACAATACGTTGGTGACAGAAATTCTCCTGGTGGCAACAACTTCTATTTAGCCAGTCCTTTTGATGGAGGGCGTACTGCGGTACACGAAGTTGGACACTATCTAAATTTACGTCACATCTGGGGCGATGGTGGTTGTGCTGCTGATGACTTTGTAGACGACACTCCTATCGCTGGTCAATCTAATAATGGATGTCCTAGTGCAGGTACTAACACTTGTAGTGGAGGTCTAAGTGATATGTTTATGAACTACATGGATTATGTAGATGATGCTTGTATGTTTATGTTCTCAGAAGGGCAAGTCGCTCGTATGTGGGCAACACTAAATACCACTCGTAGCACATTGGGTTATACGCCTAGTACTGGTGGTGGTACCAATCCCCCGACTGCTTGCAATGATAATGAAGTAGTTCTAACTTTAAATTTTGATAATTATGCCTCTGAAACTTCTTGGTCTATCGTAGATGCTAATGGTACTACTCTACATACTGGTAGTGGTTATACCAACGGGACTACGAACTATACAGAAACATTCTGTTTACCTAATGGTTGTTATGACTTTGTCATCAATGACTCTTATGGTGATGGTATTTGCTGTAGCTATGGCAATGGATCTTATAGCTTAGACCTAAATGGAACTAACTTGGTTAATGGTAGCTCTTTTACTTCTAGCGAAACAAAACAACTCTGCCTAACCGCTCCTCCTACTTGTAATGATGGTATTATGAACGGTGACGAAACTGGCGTTGATTGTGGCGGCTCTAACTGCCCGACTTGTCCTACTTGTAATGATGGTATTATGAATGGTGACGAAACTGGCGTTGATTGTGGTGGATCTAACTGTGCTGCTTGCCCTACTTGTAGTGATGGTGTTATGAACGGTGATGAGACTGGTGTTGATTGTGGTGGATCTAACTGCCCGACTTGCCCTACCAATGGTGGTAGTTGTTCAGACAATGAAGTAGTCTTAACTTTAGCTTTTGATAACTATGCTTCTGAGACTTCTTGGTCTATCGTAGATGCTAATGGTAATGCCCTATATACTGGCAATGGTTATAGTAATGGTACTACTGCTTACACAGAAACTTTCTGCTTACCTGCTGGTTGTTATGACTTTGTCATCAATGATTCTTATGGTGATGGTATCTGTTGTAGCTATGGCAATGGATCTTACAGCCTAGACCTAAATGGAACCAACTTAGTGAATGGTAGTGCCTTTACTTCTAGCGAAACGAAACAATTCTGTCTAACAGGTACTCCTACTTGTACAGATGTAACCCTAGATTTAGATTTTGACAATTACGCTTCTGAGACTTCTTGGTCTATCGTAGATGCTAGTGGTACTACGCTACATACTGGTAATGGCTATGCTAATGGTACTGCTGCTTATACAGAGACTTTCTGCTTACCTGCTGGTTGTTATGACTTTGTCATCAATGATTCTTATGGTGATGGTATCTGCTGTAGCTATGGTAATGGATCTTATAACATCAATACCAATGGAGTCAGCTTAGTTAATGGTGGATCTTTTGGTGCTAGTGAAACTAAAACATTCTGTGTAGGTGGAGCAACTAGCCGTTTGATTTTCAATAATACAACGAATGAAATAGGTGCTTTCCAGCCTATTATGAATGTATACCCTAACCCAGCTACTTCTTACATTTTTATCGAACTACTTAACATTCAAGAAACTTCAATAGGAACGATACAAGATGCAACAGGTAGACAATTGTGGCAAGGAGGTTTGGACGAAGGTGAAAACCGTATCAACATCCAAAACTTACCTGCTGGACTCTACTACTTTAGAGCCGTTCAGCACAATGGAAAAGTAATCACAAAGAAATTTATTAGAAAAGGATAGTCGTTATTACGAATAACGGAAAGAAAACAGCTTTTTTAGATCAAGCTGAACACGTAGACTCGAAGAGTGAATGTTTCGCAAACATTCACTCTTCGAGTTTAATCCCTTATGATAAAAAGGATCAGAAAATAACTACTTGCATTCAAACAACTTTCCTTACCTTTGTTTATTATTATGATAATAATCACTTATAACTATTAACAACAATGGCAAAATACTATTCTAATATATTAGATACTATTGGTAACACTCCCCTAGTAAAACTCAACAAAGTCGTCAATGTACCCGCTACAGTATTGGCAAAAGTAGAAACTACTAATCCTGGTAACTCCGTCAAAGATAGGATGGCACTTAAAATGATTGAAGATGCAGAAGCAAAAGGGTTACTCCAACCAGGAGGAACTATTATTGAATGTACTTCAGGAAATACAGGAATGGGAATCGCTATTGCAGGAGTAGTCAAAGGCTACAAATGTATCTTCACTACTAGTGATAAACAATCTAAAGAAAAAATTGATTTGTTGCGTGCCGTAGGCTCTGAAGTAATTGTTTGTCCGACTAACGTTACGCCAGACGATCCTCGTTCTTACTATTCTGTGGCAAAAAGACTCAACGAAGAGATTCCAAATTCATGGTGGGCCAATCAATATGATAACTTATCTAACCGCACCGCTCATTATGAGTCTACTGGTCCTGAAATCTGGGAACAAACAGAAGGTAAAATAACCCACTTTGTAGTAGGTGTAGGTACTGGTGGTACGATCTCTGGTGTAGGAAAGTATCTAAAAGAACAAAATCCTAATGTCAAAATTTGGGGAATTGATACTTATGGATCTGTTTTCAAAAAATACCATGAAACAGGAATATTTGATGAGGCAGAAATCTATCCTTACATCACAGAAGGTATTGGGGAAGACATTCTCCCTGAAAATGTAGATTTCAAAATCATTGATCATTTTGAAAAAGTAACTGATAAAGATGCTGCTGTTGCTACTAGAGATATTGCTCGTGTAGAAGGTATTTTGGTAGGAAATTCAGCAGGAGCTGCTGTAGCAGGAATCAACCAATTGGCAGACCAATTGACAGAAGATGACTTAGTAGTCGTTCTATTCCATGACCACGGTAGTCGTTATGTTGGTAAAATGTTCAATGACGAATGGATGCGTGAGCGAGGCTTTTTGGATGATGTCCTCACGGTGAAAGATGTTATTGCTCAAAAGCATGATAAAGCTTTCTTCGCTATACACGCTGACCAAACTGTAAAAGAAGCTTTGGCACTGATCAAAGAAAATGATATTTCTCAAATGCCTGTTTTGGATGGTGAAAAAATTGTTGGCTCATTGAGTGAAAACGATGTTTTATCCTCTCTCCTAGCCAATCCACTAGAGAATAGCGATCTAGCAGTAGCTAAAATTATGAACGAACCATTTGCTGTGGTAGAAGAAACAACTGCTGCCAATAAATTAAGCCAATTTATGGATAAAAAACGCTCTGCTGTCATTGTCAAAGACAAGGCCGGTACACAGCATATTATCACAAAATATGACCTAATACAAGCAATGAGCTAGTAAGCAATTAGAGCTTATTCTTAATGACAAAAAAAGCCTTTCAGCTAATTAGCTGAAAGGCTTTTTTTATGAAAAAACTCTTCTGAAATAGAAGTCCACATCAAAAGAACTTTCTATAGACCTTTTCACCCAAATCCATAATATCCTCTAATCTCGCTAAGGATGCTAACCAAAATTGAGGGATGTCATCTATTCCATAATATAGTCCTGCTAAACCTCCTGCAATAGCAGCAGAAGTATCGGTGTCATGTCCTAAGTTAATAATAGATAAAACTGTTTGTTCGTAATCTTCTCGCTGGAGAAAAAACCAAATACTAGACTCTAGCACCTCAATAACATATCCACCTGATTTCAATTCTTCTATGGGAATAGAACGAATATCTTGCTCTATAATTTTGTTAAAATGTATTCTCTCGGCAAATGGAAAATCAATCCTATCCCAATAAGCTCTGATGATTGTTCGGGTTTCTAGATAAGCCATTACTTTATCTTTTTTAGCAAGGATTTTCTCTGCTAATTTCAAGTAGATCAAACAACTCATAGCCGCCCTAATATGTCGATGAGTCAGAGCAGATACTTCTTTAATAAGCTCAAATTGTTCCTGAATAGGTAATCCCTTGATATGAAATAATAAAGGAAGTATTCTCATCAAAGAGCCATTCCCATTCTCTAATTCCTCACTATAATTCTTTTGACCTTGAAGTGCTTCTATTTCATTATTTGTTAGGATTTCTTCTAAACGTGTAATAGCTTTTGAAGTAGTGGTCCCAATATCAAAAACTCGTCCTCTTGCTGTCCAATAAGCCTCGTTTTTCCATAGAACAAACCGTTGGGCTATTTTCCTCAAGTCATACCCATCTAATAGTGCTTCCGCTAAACAAAAAGTAAGTGAACTATCATCTGACCAAGTCCCTTTAGGCTGTCGATGTGTTCCATAACCAATCATGCCTGTGGCTGGGTTATCTTGCATTTCTGCTCTTGTCTTAAACTCAAAGGGAACACCAATAGCATCTCCGATCGCTACTCCTAGTAGTGCTGCGACAACAAGATTTTCTTCCATTATTTTTTAATTGTCAGTACTACTAGCTTCTTCTTCTAATTTAGGATTAGAAACATTATCAATATTCTTCTTGATAAACTCATAAGCATTTTCTGACATAATTTTAGCCGTGATTTCTGCTGGTGTCAAATCAAACAACAAATTACGAATTTGTTCTTCATTGAAGAGGTCTTGGATATTTTCAGGACGCTCCAAAAAACGCTGAATATCTACCGCCAATTGTGGTAAATCTTCTGAAGATTGGTAGACATCTAAAGGATAACGCATTTCATCAAAATCTGATCCTATACTGATAATATCCCAAGCAGATGGATCATTGATCGTAGAAACAACAGTCAGTATATTTGCCATCAATAACTTGATACAAGCCTTTCTCAATTGGACAGTATTAGACAATTGATTTTCGATATCAGACAATGCCAATTGCCCACCTAGTACTGTTTTATCTAGAGGAATACCGATCAAACCTCTAGAGCGATGAATTTTCTGTATATCTTCCTTTGATAAATTTTGTTTCCAATGATTGAGGTAGTAATTATTGTTTTTAGAATCATCGTCTTTTTTTCGATAGATATTCTGGCGTTTAGGCATACCACTAATAGCACAATGGCTACATACGATTGGAATCGCATCTCCTAATATTTCTGAACGCTCTACCGTTTTGTAATAACGAGTTCTAAAATCCAAACTCATGTGTTTAATATCAATCAAAATTCTTCTACCATTATCTTTCGAAATAAGTCTTTCGATTACCTCTATCCCTAATTTCGTTTCTTTGGTATTCATTCCTTCTGGCTTGTCAAAAATATTTTGCTCTGCTTTATTCAATGAGTTCGAAAAGCCACCCAATCCATTTTTGAAAGTTTTGGCCAATGAAATCCACAAAACAGGAACATCTAGATATTCCCCTTGGATATCTGACAAAGGAAGTGTTCCTTTTAACCTATCTACATTTTGTAGAACAAATTTCCGATACTCTTCTAGTTTTGTAATATCATTATCAATATAAATAGAGTGTCCTAAAGAATGACCTCCTTCTACCGTCAAAATTAATCCTAAACGATTGGGATCTGCCGCGATATCCTCTAAGTGTTTTTTATTCTTAATCAATTCTAAGCCATACTCAAATCCATTGACATAATGTCCTTTTTTCTCATATCGCTGTACATAATTGATATTCTCTACCAAATCCTTGAAATAATCTATTTCTTTTCGACGCAAAAAGAGTTGATTAGCATCTATTCCTGCGACACAAGCGACAGTTGATTGTTTATTTTTATCTGTTAATTGATTATTAGTATTGATCAATTTCTGTTCTATAGGAGATAGATTTAAACAAGCTATTCTTGTATTTCCTTTCACTAAGGCCTCCAAGTGCGACTGTGAATGTTTAGGTACATTATTACCCAAGTTTGACATGACTTGAGAAGAAAGATTGTACCCACATTCATGATCAAAAGGCTCCCAAATACCAATCTGTTGTCCATTCGAACGAGAATTAAATGGTTTTTTGGTGGTATTGACATGAATATCTATAAATGTCTCAATATCCTGTGCCTGAACAAGAGAAGTGTATTGGAACAGTACGATTCCTATTGCGAATGTCAAATACTTATTCATGGGTTCATTTTTTCATTTTCAAATATAATATAGCTTGCCATAGCTTTCTTCGCTAATGGAGAACTAATTCCGTGGCTACTGATGTGCTACAGTGTGTAGTCTACAACAAAATTCTTGCTCAACTCCCTCTGACACCTTGAAGTTTATTAGTTATTTAACAGGTATTTTGAGTTTTCTGCCTAAGTACAAGGTATTAGTCGTTAAGTAATTGATCTTTTTTATTTCCGAAACAGGAACATTATATTTTCGTTGCAAACTATACAAAGTATCCCCTTTACCAACGACATGAAGTTGATATTTGGTATTTGTTGTACGCTCTACTGTTGTCTTTGTCACATTAGTAGGCTCTATGGTCTCATTACTAACACTACCACTGTAAGGATTCTCACTAACAACCCTATTATTGGCATTGTTAGTTGTAGTATTACTATTCCCTCCATAAGGATTTTCGCTCACTACATTAGTGTTAGTATTACTAGTTGTTGTATTGGTGTTGCTCCCATAAGGGTTATCTGTATTTTTGATAGGAGTAGTCTCGGTTTGTTTATCCTCTATTTTACCTCCTCCAAATAATGCATTCGGATTGACACCTTTGTTATCAACTGCATTAGTATTGGTGCTGCTACTTTGCTGGTTATTGGTATTTCGTGTTTGATTGGTAGTGGTTGCACTCTTATTTTCGTAAGGGTTTGTAATCACCTTAGTCTTTACAGTTGGGACTGTCTCTCTTACATTGATATCCAAGAGAGAAGAATCTGTTAAGATAGCGGTATTGATATTACTTGTGTCCGCATATACTTTTGAGTCATACGTAGGTGTATTTAGTGTAATATCTTTAGGCTTTGGACGCTCTACTGTTGGAATTTTGATTATTGTTTTTTTAGTATCATTACTAGTGGTCGTTGTATTATTAGTTGCCTCGTCCTCATTTCCATCTCCAGGTTGAGCATCTATATGATCTTTAGCTCGTAATTTAGGCTTCCGAACCGCCTTATCCTTCAACAAAATCATTTCTCCATTCAGAGGTTCTTGTCCTTTCTCTAGTAAGTTCTTTCGGATGAGCTGATCAAGCTTAATTCCATAATACTGAGCAATTTCATACATCGTTTCATCATTCTTAACCTTATGAAAAGCTTGCTGTCCTCTGTATTTTGATTTTTTAGGTTGCAAATAAATGTATTGATAAGCAATCAACTGGTCTCCATCTTCTAAATCATTAAATTTCAGAAATCGTCGGTACGGTATCCCAAATCGCTTTGCAGCAGCCAAAGCAGATTCTCCTTTTTTAGCTTTCGCATAAGTCGCTCCATTCTGTCTATCAAAACCTGATTTGTAAGATGTAAATAAGAAACTTTTTTCTTTAGTTCTATAACCATCTTCTCCATCAAACAATGGAATATCCTTGAGCTCAGGATCAACTTTAGGATCAAAAACTAATGTTCCTGTCTGCTTATCGTACTGAGCCAAATTGTTTTTCTCTATGGTATGAATAAGTTTATTGGGGTAATTAGGATCCGTTGCATAACCCGCCTTACGCAATCCTTTTGCCCAGCTTTTATAGTCTTTACGATCATACTTAAATAAGAAAGCATATCGAGAACGTTTTAGTAATAATTCAGTATGATCGATATAAGAAGTCATTGCATTCTTATATACTCTAAAACAAGACTTATTGGCATCATCATCCCACTTATAATAGGTTTTGCCATCCCAATCAGAAGCACATTTAATTCCAAAATGATTATTGGCTTTTTTTGCCAGTGTACTATTGCCAA
This sequence comes from uncultured Aureispira sp., assembly GCA_964404215.1. Lineage (GTDB taxonomy): Bacteria > Bacteroidota > Bacteroidia > Chitinophagales > Saprospiraceae > Aureispira. The sequence goes on from CAYOJF010000022.1 coordinate 44,125, forward strand.
AAGCAGATTCGTGAATCCCCTGTGCTAAAGTAATACTAGCAGGTATGCCACTTCGTTCCATTTCCTGTATTGCAATATCTTTGTAGGTAGCAATATATTCTTCTACGGTCAAATCGCTATTTTGAGCAGTAGTTGTCAGTGTAAAACCAAACATTGCTATTGCAAGCGAAAAAGCTGTATGTAAACCTTTTTTTTTCATGAAAGTGATTGTATTTATTCTCTGTAACTAAGAGCCTGTTTAAAAATTAACTTCAAGCTGCAAATGCCTGATTTAGAATTCAATTGCACCTTTTTTTAGTCATGGTAGCTAAGGCTACCAAACTCAAAAAGAGGCTTATTTAATCCAAAATCAATTCATTTTCGCCCAAATCATTGATTTTGAAGAACTTAATTTTTAAACATGCTCTAAACGGATATAGTTTTAGTTCTATTTTTAAGGTCATTTGAAAACATTCAAATATAATCTTATCCTTATTATTCCTATACTCCTTCGTAAAAATAACAAAAAAGATGCAAAGTACTTTGCATCTTTTTTGTTATTCCTCGCGAATATTATATAAGTAGTAAGGCCGTATCTTATCTATTAGCTCCTCCTGCTCCAAAATTAGCTCCATTGGTGGTACTATGTACAGCAGGTTTTTCTTTGCTTGATTTATTCAAAAAGATGTATTCTCCTACTTTAGGTTCTTCTCCTTTTCGAATATGGTTACGTTGGTATAATTTTGATGCTTTGATACCATAACGTTGTGAGATGGTATGTATTGTTTCACCAATAATGACTTGGTGAGTTGGAACCTTATCTTCTACATAATTTGCTTTCGGTTCTAGATAAACATAGTATCCTTCTGGCAAATCAGCATCATCGTCCAAATCATTGTACTGCAATAAATCCTTGAACTCAATATCATACTCTACTGCTATTTCTAACAAATTCCTATTTTGTTTAGCAATCGTAGCTTTGCGTCCACTTTGATAAAAAACACCCTCACTATTCAGGTTTCTACTAGGAAATATTTCTGTTACTTCTTTAGAAGTACCATCGCTATTAAACTGATCAGCCCAAGGATCAGCATTCATAGAACGTTGCACGTCTTCTACTGATTGTAATCTATTTTGCACCTCTCCAATTAATGTTTGCTGAGCAGTTAAGTTACTTGCCAACACTTCTATTTCTGACTGTACTTTTTCTTGAAATGCTTCCTGCTTAACTACTAAATCATTTAGCGTTTCATTTTTATCATCCAAACGCTCTTCCAACTCTTCTTTGTACATTTCAGCTTCATACAATACAGTTTCCAGTGTCTCTATAGCTTTTTTTAGATTTTCTAAATTAGGTGTTTCCACTGGAGTAGCAGCTGAACTAAACTTATCAACTCCATCTAATTGATCAAATCTATTGAGATTAAATTTTTCGATGATAGTAATAATTTTATCTGCATAGTGTTTGTCTGTAGCATATCCGGCTGCTTGCAATCCTTTTGCCCAGACTTTGTAGTCATAACTATTTTGCAAGAACAATGTAACATAGTTGGATCGAGAAGCTAGACAATCTGAATGGTCTTTGTAGGAATCCTCTACGGTAGCATACAGTCTAAAAGAAGCACTCTCTATTAGTAAAACACCATTACGTACTTCCTCTGTCATCTTGACATACGTCTCTCCTCTCCAACCTTTATGTGATTTTACACCAAAGTGATTATTCGCTTTTTGAGCCAATTCACTTCTCCCATAATCTGATTCCAAAATCCCTTGAGCTAATGTAATACTAGCAGGCACATCTGTACGCTTCATTTCTGCCTTTGCCAACAAGCCATAAGAAGCCGCATATTGCTCTCCTAAAGTGTAGTCAAAATCAGCCCATTCCTGCCCTGAATCACCAGTTATAGGTGCAGCGACAACATGATGACACAACAAAACTGCTGCTACTATTGGTTGGTATAGAGTTCTTAATCTCATTCTACTAAGTTATATTTACGTAAGTTTCCAGAACACAAAAATACAAAAGTTGTAACGTTTTTCATCAAAAACGTTTTCTATTTCTTTTATATCTTTTTTTATGTTACAACAGTATTTTTGCTGTTGTTTTTTTCCTATTATTGAACAATGAATTCAATGGTGAAACCAATACTTCTATCAAAAGTTTTGATCAGTCTTGTGTGTAAATGTGTTTGGTAGGGAATGTGTATATGGTTTATGATATTGTTCATTACCATAAACTAATGAGTACAAAATTAACTTTTTCTCACTAAAAATCAACTTTTTAGATACAAAATACTCAATTCTTTATTTTTTCTATCATCATCAGTCCATCTCTCAATGGCAACAATACATTCTTCACTCTTTCGTCCTTTTGCACTTTCTTATTGAAAGCATCTAAAGCTGCTGCTCGTTTCTCTTTAGAACCTTTTGGAACCTGTCCATTCCAAAGCACGTTATCGGCCACTAAATAAGACCCTATCCGTAATTGGGGTAGCAACATATCATAATAATTCGCATAATTTATTTTATCTGCATCGATAAAAATTAAATCCCATTCTACATCCATGGTAGGCACCAATTGCATCGCATCCCCCTGATGAGTTACTATTTGATCTGCATGAGCTGACATTTGTATGAATTCCTGTGCCATCTGTGCGACTTCTGGATTAGAATCTATCGTATGCAAAACGCCTCCCTCTACAAGTCCATCTGCCAAACAAATAGCAGAATATCCTGTATAAGTACCTATTTCTAAAATTGCTTTAGGTTTCAGCATTCGACTCATAAAAGCTAAAAACTGCCCTTGCACAGGTCCCGACAACATTTGAGGACGCATAATCTCAATATGTGTTCTACGTTCTAGTCTTTTCAATAGTGCTTGTTCTGCAACTTCACTATGTTCATCTGCATATTTCTCAATCAATTCAGACAATAAGTGCATAATTTTTATTTTATTGGACAAGTATTTTTAACAAAAATGTCTATCTATGTTTAAGTACTCTACTCCTAGTAGAATACGGACAATGTGCTGCAAAATAGGGGTTAGTCTCTAGTTTTTTGTCAAAAAGTAGGCTTTTTTTGATTGTTCATATAATACAATGTCAAGTTTGGAGGTTTTAAACAACAGATATTACTCCTATCCTACCTTGATACCGCTTGGCACAGTTCTAGTACTTATTATTCGCACACACTTTGATGATATCTATTTTTCTATTACACATAATCTTTTGTCATGAAACAGCACTTATTATTCATACTCCTATTCGCAACTAGTTTGCCTGTTTGCTTTGCTCAAAGCAAAACTTGGACTGTGGCCGTAGTTGATGGCAATTACAGTCAAGCCTATGAAGGATCTCCTTCTTTTCCTGTTGACTTTATCAAAAAAAGAGCTGCCTCAGGAGAATATATAACTGACCTAACTTATGGCGATGAAGAATGGGTGGTGACAATGGGCAAAACTACTTATACGGCACAAATTTATACTACTGCAACAAACTTTCCTAAAGATTGGATAGACAAAAACTGGAGCAAAGGATATGACATTACTCAAATTGCTTACGGGCAAGATAAATGGGGGGTGGTTATGTCTAAAGGTGCAGGTCTAGTGAAAGAAAGCTGGGGCAAACGTTCTTCATTTGACGCTATCAAGACCTTCATCAAAACGAAGTGGGATGAAGGAAAAGACATTATTGATATAGCGTATGGTAATGGAGAATGGACTGCTATTCTAGCAGAAGGTGCGGACTACCATAACCAAACCTATAACTGGGGGAAAGATTTTCCTAAATCATGGGTAAACAAAAAATACCAAGATGGATATCATATTACGAGTATGACCTACGGACAAGGGGTTTGGCTAGTTGTTATGTCTCAACATTCTACAACATTCAGCGAAAAATATATTTGTAGTACAACTTTCCCGACTAAATGGGTCCAAGAACAATGGGCAGCAGGTAAAAGGGTCAAATACATGCATTATAGCTACGAAAAAGATTTGACGAATAGTTTTCAAGAATATTATGCTGCTGCTGTAGCTGCCGCTGAAGAAGACAAGCATGATCGAGCAATCTACTTTTACGATAAAGCAATTTTGCTTCAGCCTAATCATGCCACTGCTTATAATAATAGAGCTTGGTCAAAATATTTATCTGGTCAATTAGTTGGTAGTTTGACTGATGTCAACAAATCTATCGCAATCAACCCTCAATCGTATAATTATCATACAAGAGGAGCTATCTATCTCAAATTGCATCGTTGTAGAGAAGCAAATAGTGACTTTGACAAAAGTATACAGTTAGCAAATGACAAACAGGGGTTTCACTATAACGATAGAGCGGAAGCAGCCATTTGCTTGGGTAATGTAGAAGATGCTATTGCGGACTATGATCGTGCTATTGCAATTGATCCAGCCAACAAGAGTAACTATATAAGTGCTAAAGGCACCCTAGTACAACAGAAACAAGAGTTGGCTAAACCTATCATTACTTGGGATTACCCTTACAATAGCTTTGTCTCTAGTACAGAGCCTCAATACCTGATTAAGGCCTGTATTCATTCAGAAGTACCGATTGAATCTATTCAGCTAGCTATCAATGAGACCTCCTTCACCTCTAGAGGATTTGGCATTGATGATGATTGCACTAGCAATATCAAACAAACGATTACTTTGGCAGAAGGTAAAAATACAATCGAAATTATTGTCAAAACAGCTCAAGGAAACACTCGTTCAGAAAGACGTACCATTGAATATAAATCTAGTAGTTCAGGACATTATCATGCCCTACTCATTGGAGTACAAAACTATGATGATTTTGCTATCAATGACTTAAATAAACCAATTGGAGATGCAGAAAAAATGAAAGAAGTACTGCGTACGAAATATACCTTCCAAGATAATGATATCCATTTGTTGAAAAACCCAACGAAAGACGAAATTCTAAATAAGCTTATTTATTTGCAAGAGAGACTTTCTGAGGACGACAATTTATTAATCTTTTATTCTGGACATGGTATTGTCAAAAATGAAATTGGCTATTGGTTACCCAAAGATGCTGATAAAAAAAATCGCTCTAAATGGTTCTCTAATTCTGAATTAAGAGACTATGTCAATAGTATCAAAACTAAGCACACCTTAGTGATCGCAGATGCTTGTTTTAGTGGTTCTATTTTTACTGGTGGCTACCGAGATATTACCGAATTTGCTTGTACCGAAATGGAAAAAATAACAAGTAGAAGAGCAATGACATCTGGTGCTAATACGGTTGTGCCAGATAATAGTGTCTTTTTCAAATATCTAATCAAAAAACTGGAAAACAACACCACAAGCTGTTTATCTGCAGAAACACTGTATACCAAAGTAAAACCTGCGGTTATTTATAACAGCCCGAATAATCATATCCCTCAATTTGGAGTCATGCCACAGACAGGAGACGAAGGAGGCAACTTTATCTTCAGAATGCGTTAAAGACGGATTGCTTTTTAAACAACTTCAAACAAAGAAAAAAGAATGGCACGAAATTTTGATTATATTTCGTGTCATTCTTTTTAATACTGCACTCTTACACCTTATTTTTTGTCGCTATTTTCAACACAAACATATCTGGTTATGTCTAATCCTATTGCTCTTTTTACGCTTCTATTGCTGTTTGCAACACATTCCAATACTTTCGCTCAAACAGATGATTTCCCTTTTGCGATGGGAGTCCCATCTGAGATAGATGAAGCTTTTGAAGATTTACCTGTCAAAGCTAGACTTGTATCTGAGAATTATCGTAGTGTTGGGTCTAAAGCATCTCTAGCTAAATATGCTCCCACTCCAAAATCACAAGGGAAATATGGTACTTGTACTGCTTGGGCTGCTGGCTATTGTGGCCGAACGATACTAGAAGCTCAACGCCAAGGTTGGACGGACCAATCTGTTATTGATGCCAATACCTTCTCTATTGGTTTTTTGTACAGAATATCCAGTGCTCATACTGACTGTAATGGAGCTTTTGTCTCCAGATGTCTAGAAAAACTACGGGATGTAGGAGTTCCTAAGTCAACCGATTTCACAGAGGACTGTCCTCAAGGTGCACTTCCAAAAAATTTATATACAAAGGCAAAGCCTTATCGAATTAAGGGTTTTGCTAGTTTATGGAATACTGCCAACCCTGCAACACCTAAAGAAAGTGTTCGTTTAGTCAAAAAAAGTATTTCTGAAGGCAACCCGGTAGTAATTGCTATGATTGTGCCTACTTCTTTTTGTTATTCTCAAACAGACACTTGGACTCCCGACAAAAATGATACTCCAGAGGGTAATCAAGGGCATGCTCATGGAAAACATGCCATGTGTATTATTGCTTACGATGATGACAAAAATGGTGGTGCATTTCTATTGCAGAATAGTTGGGGAAGCCGCTGGGGAGATAAAGGTAGAATCTGGATCAGTTACAGAGATGCCGCTAAATATATTTATCAGGCGGTAGAGATGTTTAAACTTCCGATGATAAAACAACAAGAAGACAAACAGAGTATTCAAGAGCTAGCTGGATCTATAAAACTAATCGAAAATACAGGAGAATCCATGACGGCTAGCCTCAATGGAAGTGCCTACAAAATGAATCAGGCCTATCGTTCTGGAACACGTTTTCGATTGTATATCAATAATAGGCAAAAAGCCTATGTTTACGCCATTGGTTCTGACCTCAGTCATAAGACTTTCCAAATTTTTCCACACAAACCAGGCGTTAGCCCAATGCTCAACTATAGCTACAACTCAGTCCCTATTCCTAGTGCCAACCAACATATTCGACTAGATGGCAATGTAGGTACGGACTATATTTGTGTCTTATATTCTGCTACCCCATTAGATATGGATCAGCTAAGGCAAGCCATTCGGAGACAAAGCAATTACTATACATTCCAGCAAAAAGTCCTAAAAGCTGTCGGGAATAAACTAATTCCATCCAAAGATATTCAATACCAAACTGACAAAATGAGCTTTAAAGCTAAATCCAGTAAAGGCTCTGTTGTTGCCCTCTTCATGGAACTAGAACATATAGAATGATCTAAATGCGATAAAAAAGAATGCCTTGATTCCTGTAAGAATCAAGGCATTCTCTTTTTATCCATACAAATCGTTTGACCTAAGTAGATTGCCTATCGCTCAATATCAAACCGTCCAAAAACACACTCATCTGTTTCTTGTTTTACAGTCTCTTTCATTTCCAAATCATGGGCAGAAGTCAATACAGTAGCATCTTTATGCCATTTCCATTTACCCGTTTCGCTATCATACTTAAAGGTCGAATATCTCGCCCATCTGTCTGAAGAACCTCCAAAGTGTTCGATAGTAAAATAATCATCTTTGATGACAACACGCTGAAAAGGATCCCCTAGTAGCCCTCCACAATCTTGGCATAAAATAGCTTGACTGTTTTCGACTACCTTCTCGTAATTACCTTTCTCATTTCTGACTAACAAAATCACCACTCTTTCTTTATCTGCTGTTGCTTCACTTTGCACTACCAATATAGCATCTTCCTGATCATCACCATTCAGACTCCCCACTGCTTCACCTATCATACGATACCCTTCTGGTACAAAATCTTCTATTGTATTCTGTATAGGAATAGCTCCAACTTCCCCTTCTTCGATAACTGAATCCATCTCCATTATAGTTGTAGAAATAATTGATTCTTGTTCTGAAGTAGCTGATTCTTGGTTGCTTTCACAAGCAAATTGAATCAGCAATAATCCAATGATTATTATTTTAATCAATTGATATTTCATAAAAAATATATTTCTTGAGAGTAGGTTCACCTTAGCGATTAGAGCATGTTATTAGAGCCTGTTTAAAAATTAACTTCAAGCTACAAATGCCTGATTTAGAATTTAATTGCACCTTTTTTAAGTCCTGATAGCTAAGGCTATCAAACCCAAAAAGAGGCTTATTTAATCCAAAATCAATTCATTTTCGCCCAAATCGTTGATTTTGAAGAACTTAATTCTTAAACATGCTCTTACCAATAATTTAATTTTTAAACTATACTAGACATTCGGTGGCACAAGTTGTTCTTTATTCATCTTTATCATCTGAATAGACATACTAATAATCCATGTGGTCAAAGCGAAAAAAATCAACCACTCAAAAAATGGCAACCACCATATATCAGGGCGTTCAAACAAGGGTCCTTGCTCCCTTTTCACTGCCATCAACCCTTTGGGCATACACATGAACAATGTAAACGCAACAGGGATAATAAACCCATGAATAGCCAAATATTTTGGAAAGGGGTTTTCTTGTTCCTTCCATATACTCCATGCAAAAAAAGCAGTCGCTACGGTCATCATAGAAAAGAAGCTTAATGCAATCAACAAGTGTGGTATTCTATAATCTTCTGGTACCAAACCCACTCCAATACAAAGAACAGAAGAGAACAATCCAATTACGACTCCTATCCGAGTGTATTTAGTACTACTGTAGGCCTTCACTCCATAAGTAAATGTACCAAATCCAATCGAAGCTAGTATCAAACCTGTGTTATAGATTTGATGATTGACGGAATGTTTAAAACTCCCCAATTCTGAGATAAAATGATTGAATATAGAATACGTCTGCCCCTGTTCTCCATTAAAGGGAAGTGCGGCTATTAATATGACACTATACAAGACAATACAAGTTGCAATACCTGCTAGAGGAGTAATTTTTCTAAGCTGTTTTGATTCCATTTTCTATTTAATATTAAAATTATAGATTTGTTTGACTACATCAGTAGTGACTACAAGGATTTGTAGTAGTGTGTCTATAGAAGTGTACAACAAAAATAAAACTATTGTATCAATACTATATGTAATTCTGGGATTTGTATACAAAAAATCAAAAAATGCTTCTATTTATATTTGAAAAACGATGGAAAAACCGTTAGTTTTGGCTCAATAAGTAGTTCTTCAGAAATCACTACAAAAATATACTCATCTTTTGTAGAAAAACATTCTAAAGAATTACCCAGTATTTGAAACACTTTTATTTAACCATACAATCATTTCCGTATGAATTTGCATGAATATCAAGCGAAAGAATTATTAAGTAAATACAATGTTCCTATCCAAAGAGGGGTCGTGGTAGATAATCTAGATAATCTAGATGCTGCTTACAAGCAACTACAAGAAGAAACAGGCACTTCATGGTGTGTGGTAAAAGCCCAAATTCATGCTGGTGGACGTGGAAAAGGTGGTGGAGTTAAATTGGCTAAAAGCCAAGATGATCTTAAAGAACATGCATCTAATATTTTGGGTATGATGCTCAAAACACCTCAAACGCCAGGTGGAATGGACGGAGATGGTAAATTGGTTCGCAAAATATTAATTACAGAAGATGTTTATTACCCGAATGCAGAGGGAGAAATGGATGTCAATGAATTATACTACTCTATCTTATTGGATAGAGCTAAAAAGACAAACGTAATCGTTTATTCTACGGAAGGTGGTATGAATATCGAAGAGGTAGCAGAAGAAACACCTCACTTGGTATTTAAAGAATATATTCACCCACACCTAGGACTGCAAGGATACCAAGCACGTAAAATTGCTACTAACCTAGGACTTAAAGGAGATGCATTCAAATCAATGGTCAAGTTTGTTTTTGCGACTTACAACGCCTTCTTGGGAGCAGATGCTTCTCTAATCGAAATTAATCCTTGTCTAAAAACATCTGACAATAAGATTGTAGCAGCCGATTCTAAAGTATCTTTAGATGACAATGCTCTTATCAGACACAAAGACCTAGCGGCTCTACGTGATGTACACGAAGAAGATCCTACAGAAGTAGAAGCAGGAGAACATGGTTTGAGTTTTGTCAAACTAGACGGTAATGTTGGCTGTATGGTAAACGGTGCTGGACTAGCAATGGCAACAATGGATATTATCAAATTTTCAGGTGGAGAGCCAGCCAACTTCCTAGATGTAGGAGGTACAGCAGATGCTGCACGTGTAGAAGCTGCTTTCAGAATCATCTTACGTGATGAAAATGTAAAGGCTATTTTGATTAATATCTTTGGTGGTATCGTTCGTTGTGACCGTGTAGCACAAGGAGTCGTAGATGCTTACAAAAACATTGGTAACATAAGTGTTCCAATCATTGTACGTCTACAAGGTACTAATGCTGACTTAGCTAAGCAATTGATTGATGACTCTGGACTAGATGTTCACTCTGCAATCACACTACAAGAAGCAGCTGACTTAGTGACTAAGGTAGTTGGATAATAAAAACATATAGATTTTATATTAAAAATGAGTTACTCCAGATATCTGGAGTAACTCATTTTTTTTGATTGTTTACTAAAATTTTGGTGTTACAATTCTATTATTTGTTTGTCTTTACACACAATGATACGATCTGGGCTATATCGATTGGTCAATTGATAATGTGCTGTAGCCAATAAGACGGTTACTTTATTTATATTTTTATATTGCTCCACCAATCGCATAATATCATCTTGCGATGCTTCATCAATACTATCCAGAATACCATCTAAGAGTAATATAGTAGGATTGTTAAGAACAGCTCTTGCTAAATGTACCTTGATCCGTTCTACTTGAGTTAGTTGTTGGGGTCCCTTTTCTTCAATCTGCTCTAGTTCAAAAAGCTTTAGAGTCTGTTGTACCCGTTCTATTTTCTTTGGTTCGTCCTTCCATCCTATTGCCGCTAATACCAACATTAGATTTTGCAGAATCGACAAATTAGGAAGCAGTATAGTATGTTGATTTACGATACCTAATTGACGTTTTAGATAAGGAATTTCATCTTTCTCTAACTGATGAATAGCTACCCCATTGACAAAAAGCTGCCCTTTCTTGACTGGCAAATCTAATGAAATCGTACGAAGTAGACTACTTTTTCCTGTTCCTGTGTTTCCCAAAAGATAACTTAATTCTCCTTGATACAAGTGTAATGTGATATTTTCTAATAATGTTTTACCTTCTATTTCTACATCTACATTGCTAAACTGAATCGCTGTATTTTTTTGCATCTAAAATATTATAGTTAAGTTCAGATAATGGTACTACTATTGTTGTAAAATATAAGAGGAGATATTAGGGTATAGGCAGATAGCATATTCAAACTACAAACAACTGATTTCAAACACTTTAATAACAACAAATGATCTAAATTATACTTTTCTACCTATTACTAAAGTTTACTTTTGATATTTCATTTGGCTAACAAAGATGCCCTAAGTATAATTGTCTAGCTATTCTTCGAATGATAATCTTGCTGGATACATTGAATATTTATGTTAGTCAAACATGAATTCTGACAGTCTGCAAAAGACTATTCGTTAAAAACACAAAAGGTTAGTTTATTTGCTCTAAAAAGATTAAATTTGTATTACCTAGTTAGTAATTAATATAACACTAATATTCACTACAACTACTATTTATACATAAAACATAAACACCCTTATATTTTCCCAAACCAAAGATACATAAAGTTTAATTTATCTCAATTATGAACTGGAAGTTAATCATGACAATAGTTTGTTGCTTTCTCTTATCAGGGACGGTCTTCGGACAAGTCAGCAAGACCTTACACCAGACTTTCACACTCGATGGAGCTGAAAAAGTGAACGTGAATGTTGTGGGCAAGAACGTAGAATTGAAGGAGACCAAAGGTTCAAGAATATTAGTGGAAACCAAAGTAACTATTTCTCTACCTAACCCCAGACTCTTAGATTTTGTAGCTAATAGTGGGCGATACGACTTACTAAAAACAGTAGATGCAGGAACAAGAGAACTAACTATTGCATCTAAAAAATCAAATGATGTTATTGTTGTCAAAGGGCAAGAGTGTAGCGAGGTATTAGAATATGTTATTTACCTACCTGAATCTGTTAAGTTTGCGAATAACTCTACTATAGTTAATGGTTCAGAATAAAATTATACGGTTTATTCTAGAGCATAAAAAAGAGGCTGTCAGAAAATCTGACAGCCTCTTTTTTATGCTCATTGGCTTATCGCCTCTAAATAGTATCAAGTAAAGTTTTATTTTTCAATCTCTAAACGAATATTCTTCAGTATTCATTTTTATGATTACTGTAGCCATATATTTAAGTAACCTCACAAATGTTTCCGCAGTGAAAAAAGTCTACTTTTTGCATT
>CAYOJF010000023.1:0-54675 GCA_964404215.1 uncultured Aureispira sp.
TAATCCAAAATCAATTCATTTTCGCCCAAATCGTTGATTTTGAAGAACTTAATTCCTAAACATGCTCTAAAAAGTCCATTTACTACTAGTAGTAAATGGACTTTTTTTGTGAAATTTTTCATCAGAAATAAAAGGGATGAAACTTGACCTCTCCTAGTGTATTGACTTCCAAAGCAGGAAAAGGTATCTTGAAAATATTGAGAATCCCAAAAACAGTCTTCAACCATTTGTGCTTCGTAGGAATACGCTCAAAATCCACATCCAACGAAAGATAAAACTGACTATATCTTGGATACTGATCTGCTGGAGCGACAAAATAATTCCCATCCTTGTCTGTCCAACTATTCTGTTCTGCTCCATATACATTTTGAATACCATATCCAACCGCTATATTTAGCCATGGAGGAGGAAAATCATTTAATCTTTCTTTCATAAAAGAAGCTAAATTGACTGAAAGCCAAATCGTTTGTCCATTATACTCCTTGAAAAGCAATTCAGCGGGATTGGTTCCAAACAAATTTGCCGCTCGATCAGATAGTGTAGTCATTGCCATTCCATTCGTAGAGACTAAAGGAGTCCTACTATAATTGGGACGATGGGCAGACATTTTGAGCAAGATTCGTTGCTCTTTCCACAAAAGCTCTTGACCTAGATACAATCCAGATCCTGTTACATTAAATGCCATATCTCCCCAAGAGAACCCCCATCGATCAGAGAAGCCATCTAACATCTCTAAGGTAGTCTGAAATAACAATCCTGTCCCAAAACCAATCCAAGCAGATTCTCGTTGAGGTACACCTGTCCATTGATAAAGCTGTCCTGCCCATTTACTTTCGAAATAGCCTGTCATAGCATGTCCAAATTTATCCATTTGCCTCCAGCCGTTCCAATCATCAAAAAAATGAAATCGACTGCGGGGATAATTCGCATACCAAGCTCTATCTAACCCTACTGTAACGGCTGAATAACCAACCACTCCTGCTGCTGTTAGCCCCCAAAACCGTCCTTTATGAAAAGATGGTGCCTGCTCAAAGACTCCTAATGAAGAAGGAAGACTATCTTTTTGAGCAAAGCCCTTATTGCTAAAAAGCAATAAGGGCAATGTTATTAGTATACATAAATGGTTTCGCATTAGTCTTGTTTTTCGGAAGTAGCAGTTTCCTCTTCTGAGGAAGCCTCTGCTTCGTCTTTGTCTTTTTTCTTCTTCGAGAATATATTTTTCAGCAGTCCACCTTCTTCTTTCTTAGCATCTGTTTTGTCCTCGGATTGTTCTTTTGCAACAATTGGAGTCCCTTTCCCTTTACGCATCGTATAATACATCAAGGTCGTTCTGGATTTTCCTTTTTCTTTTTGCACTTCTATAGATTTCAAATAAGTGTGAGCTCCTCTATGCATTATTATATAATAATTTTCCTTCGTCACTTCATCCACACAGGCTAATTCTAGTCCTTTTCTAGTTTTCCCATCTCTACTAGAGACCTCTACCTCTGTTGCTTTTTTGAACAACAGCTGCATTTTCTTTTCACTATTCTCAACAAAAGAAATATACTGCATCAATTTTTCTTTGTCATTCTTGACGATTACCGTCTTCTCAAAAAAGTTGATATTAAACCCATCGTCAGGACGCAGACGGTTAACTTTTATTGTATTTAAATTATAATAATTGTCATAAGAAACAAAAGGGTAAAGTGTATTCCCCCAAAAAGGAGCGGTATCATCCGTTTTGATATCTTCCTGATGTGTGAAATATTCTTTGTCTGCTGCTAACTGTTCTTCTGTCGCATATTTCATAATATAAATACGCTCCGGCTCTCCCGGCCCTGGCAAATAACGCATCATTGTGACTCTACCATAACCATCTTTGTGTAAAGATAAATGTCCATCTAAATCTGGGTATTCGATATCAATCAAAGAAAACTTTACCGCCACGCCTCTATCTTCTACTTTTGTAATACGTAACTTATATTCTTTCTTACGATTAGGTCTTACCTGTATACCTCCTGGACGGTACTCTGTTCGTTCCAGAATAGTAATTTCGTTCCTACTAATCGTAAAACGAACCCAACCTGCAGGAACTTTGTCTGGATAGTGTGCAAAAGCTAATTTTCCTTGAGCTGGCACAAACGTATGTCCATAAAAATCATACAGACTAGCAAAAATGTGATCATCTACTAGCGTGTATTCTTCATTATTATAAACAGGTGTCTCATCCTGTGCAAATACTGATGTCAACATCAATAAGCTAAAGCACAAAAATAAATAAGATTTCATATCGTAGCGTCTTTTTTTATTTAGAATATTTAGTGAGAGATAAGGAGGTAGTAGTGAGAGCAATCAAATGCAACAGCCTTACCCTTGATACGTGTATCATATCCCAAAATAAACATTTATTAATTCTTTTTTGATTATCTGCATACAATAAACAAGCTATGTGCCATATTTGAATACTATTTGGTTTTAGTTATATTTGTAATATAAAACTCAACTCCTTAGACTATTTCTGTACTTTTACATTGTAATTGCTATCCAAAACGATAGTACCTCCTTAATTCTTACGCTTTTGTTTGATGAAAGACCGACTTCTGGGTATTTATTATACGTTTCCTATACAGCTCGTCAAGCTACAGCTAAAGCATAATGTATTGATACTAATACTCTGGGCTTTCCTATTTCTGATGGTTAGTGGTAATCTAGGATCATATTTTGGTGTGCATTACTTTTTTTTGGATCCCGAATATATGGGAAAAGTTAGTTTTTGGAGTTTCTACACTATAGGGTTGACTTACGGTAGTTTTTTCATTGCCTGGAATAGTAGTATTTATATTCTCAATAGTTACCGATTCCCCTTTCTTGCCTCCCTTGATCAGCCTTTTGCCAAATTTAGTCTCAACAACTTCATTGTGCCGCTATCTTTTGTGGTTTTTTATATCATCAGTATCATACGATTCCAATGGTACAATGAATATGCAGCTGAATACAGTATTATCTTTTATTGCTTAGGTTTCTTATTAGGAGCATTTAGTATGATTGTTCTTTCGATGATCTATTTTAGATGGACCAATACCGATATTCACTTTTATCGCAAAGCCAACAAACTCAAAATAAATACCATGCTAAAATCCGTTGTTGTTCGCCGCAAACAACGAGAAATTAATCTAGAAGAACATGGTCCTTACAAAAATGCTTGGCGAGTAGAATACTACCTCAATGAATCGTTTGATTGGAAAATTGTCCGAAATGTAGAGCATTACCCCAACAAATTGCTACAAAAGGTTTTTCGTCAAAACCATGCGAATGCCATCGTCATACAGAGTGTCAGTATTACCGCTCTGATATTGATGGGTGCCTTTGTAGAGCATCCTTATTTCAGAATACCCACAGCTGCCTCTATATTTTTATTATTTTCGATCATGACCACTATTATAGGGGCGATTACCTACTGGTTGGCAGAGTGGCGAGTATTGTTCTTATTAGGTATTTTGGGAGTTATTAGTCAAATGATGAACTGGGGGTGGTTTTCTTACCAAAACAGAGCTTTTGGAGTAGATTATGAACCAGATCCAGTTCCTTATAATCTAAAAGCATTAGACTCCACCTTTTCTAAAAAACTGTATCGAAAAGATACCAAAAACACCCTTCGTATTCTCGAAAAATGGCGTTCCAAATTTGGTAAAAGTAGATTGCTACGCAAACCAAAACTAATTCTTATCTGTGTTAGTGGAGGGGGACTTCGAGCAAGCCTTTGGTCGCACCATGTATTGCGAGAATTAGACAAAGAACTAGATGGTCGCCTAATGGATCATACTGTTCTTATTACGGGTGCCTCTGGTGGAATGTGGGGGGCTGCTATTCATAGAGAATTGTATTATCAGAAACAATTAGGTCAAGATATAGACTTACAAAATAGAGATTACCTTGCCTACTCCTCCAAGGACTTAGCCAACCCATTGGCTTTCACCTTCTTGGTCAATGATATTTTTATTCCTTGGGTCAATCGAGAAGTTAATGGCTATACCTACAAACAAGACAGAGGTTACATTTTCGAGCAACAGTTCATTGAGAATACCAAAGGGCTGATGGGCATGGATTTGGAATATTACAAAAAACCTGAACAAGACGCTACGATCCCTTTATTGTTTTTGACTCCTATGATCACCAACGATAGTCGCTTAATGATGATTTCGCCACAAGGCGTCAGTTATATGACTCGCCCTCCATTCACTTACCAAAGCAAAGGTAAAGAGGCTAAAATTGATGCGGTTGATTTTGGAGCTTTGCTCTCCAATCACAACCCTTACAATATGCGATTTATGACTGCTCTAAGAATGAATGCTAGCTTTCCTTTTATTTTCCCAAGTATTCAGTTGCCCACCACTCCCACTGCTCAAGTAGCAGATGCAGGATTTAGAGATAACTATGGTCTCGAAAGTGCAACTCGATTTGCTACTATATTCAGAAAATGGATCAAAGAAAATACCAGTGGTGTCACCATTGTTTCTATTCGATCATTTAGCACCAACAAAGAAATACCAGAGGTAACTTCTAAATCTATTTCAGAATTGATTTTCAATCCAATTTCTCCCGCACTCAATATTGATAAGCTCCAACGATTTCATCATGGCACTTATGCCTCCTACCTGAGATCTAAGATAGGTTATGACAAAGTAGATATTGTCAACTTTGAATACGAACCAACAGAAGATAATACACACGCTTCACTGGGTCTTCATCTTACTAAAAAAGAAAAAAATGATATTTTAAATGCCATATTACTCCCCAAAAACAAGAAAAACATCAAAAAACTAAAGGAATTAGTAAAATAATTGAAACATCTTATTGATATACACATCTTATTATATACCTTTGCAAGTCGAAAAACTAAAAATAGAATTACAAATAAAATCGTATATAAAAATGAAAACAATTGCTGTAAAAGGTACACTCAGAAGTGAGGTAGGCAAAAAAAGCACGAAAGCATTGCGTAGAGAAGAATCTGTACCTTGCGTAGTATATGGAGGAGAATCTAATATACACTTTAGTGCTCCTGCTAAAGATTTTCGTGATTTGATTTACACTAACGAGTTCAGAAAAGCATCTATCGCTGTAGATGGTAAGGAAGTCCCTGCTATTGTAAAATCAGTACAATTCCATCCTGTAACAGACAAGATTGTACACATTGATTTCTTAGAACTAGTAGATGGGAAGAAATTATTGACTGAAATCCCAGTACGTCTAGTAGGTAGCCCTGCTGGTGTAAAAGTAGGTGGTGTTTTGGTACAAAAAGTACGTAAACTAAAAGTAAAAACAACTCCAGACAAACTAAGTGCTGGTATTGAAGTAAATGTTGCAAGCTTAGAATTGGGTAAATCTATCCGTGTACGTGAAGTACAAGTAGAGGATGGTATTCAAATAATGAGTGCTGGTGGAACACCTCTAGCAAGTGTTGATATCCCACGTGCATTGCGTTCGGCTCAATCAGCAACTGCAGACGAAGAAGTGGCTGAAGAAGCATAAAATCTTTCTTTTCTCAGTGAGAGAAGAAATTCAAAATAAGGAAAGACGTGTTATGATTATTCATATCACGTCTTTTTTACATTCCTGACGTTCATTCTATCGAAGTTATTTCAATGAACGACGACTACCATTTATTTTTTAGAAATGTTCCGATTATTTAGTTATTTTGGGCGAAACAAAACTGCTGCAAAAGCAGAAGAAGCAGACACTACTATGAAATATCTTATTGTTGGACTTGGCAATAAAGGAGCTGAATATGACCATACCCGCCATAATATCGGCTTTGAAGTAATCGACTACCTAGCAGGTAAATATGATGTCGAGCTCGAGAATGTCCGTTATGGATGGGTCGGCAAGTTTAGGCATAAAGGACGTACTTTTATACTCCTCAAACCTAATACTTATATGAATTTGAGTGGTCAAGCAATTCGTTATTGGTTGCAAAAGGAAAAAATCAAGCAAGAAAATCTTTTAGTTATTCTAGATGATCTTAATATTGCCTTTGGGCGTGTTCGAATCAAAGGAAAAGGTGGTGCTGGTGGACACAACGGTCTAAAAAATATCGAACAAGTGCTCGGTAATGCATCCTATAGCCGTATCCGAATGGGAATAGGGGATAAATTCCTCCAAGGACAACAAGTAGACTTTGTACTCGGTAAATGGACTAACCCTGAGGCTGATTTTTTGCCTGCTATAGTTACTCATGCTGCCAAGGCTGTACTTAGTTTTGGTACCGCAGGTCTAGCCAATACGATGAATACCTTCAACAAGACATTAGTCAATCCAAATAAAAAATAAGCTATGAATCCTATTCTATCCAAATATGCAAAGTTATTGGTCAACTACTGTGTCAGTTTACAACCCAATGAAAAAGTATTTATACATACCACTACACTAGCAGAAGACTTGGTGAGAGAGGTTTATAGAGAAGTAATCCGAGCAGGAGGTCACCCTCATGTCCAAATGGATTTCAGAGATCAAGGAGTAATTACCAATCAAGAAAGTAACGAAGAGCAACTTAAGTATGTCAATCCTCTATATGCACAAGCAATGGAAGAATTTGATGCTTACATCTATATACGAGCCCCATTCTATAGTAGAGGTACCCAAAAGACTAATAGTGAAAATGCTAAAATAGCCCGTACTGCGGTACAGCCTTACCGCAAACGCTATTCTGAACGAACAGCTACACTAGAAATGAAACGGACACTATGCGAATACCCTACTGTTGCTAATGCACAAAATGCGGGTTTGTCGCTCGAAGAGTATGCTCATTTCATTTACAACGCTTGTTATCTTTTTGATGAAGATCCACAAGCTAAATGGGAAGAAGTTAGTAGAAAACAACAACGTATTGTTGATTTGCTCAATACCAAATCTAACATGCGATACCTTGGCGAAGGAACAGATATTTCTTTCTCCTGTGCTGGTAGAATATGGATCAACTCTGATGGAAAAACTAATATGCCGTCAGGAGAGGTATATACCGCCCCTGTAGATGATTCTGTCAATGGACACATACATTTCTCTTATCCATCCATGTTTAGTGGAGAAGAGGTAGAAGGAATCACACTAGAAGTCAAAGATGGCTGGGTAGAAAAATGGGATGCAAAAAAAGGAAAAGCACTCTTAGACCGAATATTTGCTATTGACGAAGGAGCCAGAAGATTTGGAGAAGCTGCGATTGGTACCAATATGCGTATCCAAACTCCCGTCAAGAATATTCTCTTTGATGAGAAAATAGGGGGAACCGTCCACATGGCTATTGGGCAAGCTTATATTCAAAACAATGGTACTAACAAATCTGCCATTCATTGGGATATGATTGCAGATATGAAAAATGGTGGTAAAATCTTCGCAGATGACGAACTCATTTACGAAAACGGTCAATTCACCTTTTAGTAAAACCCTTCAATAAAATCTCATGCGGCAAAAACCTGCAACAAGACTAGACTATTTGGATTCTCTAAGAGGCTTAGCAGCCTTTTCTGTGGTTATCTATCATTTTATTGGTTGGCATTGGAAAGATCAATTAGGAGTTAAAATAAGCTTTACGTTCTTTAATGGTAGTGATGCCGTGTCTTTCTTTTTTGTTTTAAGTGGCTTTGTGCTATCTTATAAATATTTTCGGAAAGATATTCCCATAAAAATGCCTTTTTACTTTTATAAGCGTGTGATGCGTTTATATCCTGCTTTTATCGTTACTGTACTCCTGAATTATTGCTACTGGAATCGAGTCAGTATTATGAATGGCGACATTCTATTTATCTTAAAAGACATATTTTGGAACAACTCCCAACAACTATGGCACGAACTGATTATGGTTCGTAGTTATCATAAGTTTTATGTCCCTGGCTGGACGCTAAATGTAGAACTATCCTTTTCGCTATTTATTCCTGTTTTAATTTATGCGGCTAGAGCAAATATACGAATGATTTGGTGGTTACTCCCTATCTGTTTATTAATGGGACATTATATATCTATATTTGCATTTCATTTTTTGATTGGGATATTACTTGCTTATTATTATCCTCAAATAGCTGCTACAGATTATAAAAGCACTAAACTTTATCAATTTAAGTATCCTATTGGACTGCTTCTTTTTTTGCTTTATTCGCTTCGTCACTGGGATCAAGTATACTATTTTGGAAACTTTTATCATCATTACATTAGAGAGTTTTTACTAATAGACTTTTTTCATTTTAGTGCCATTGCTAGTGCTATTATTATCTACTGGGTTATTTGTAGTGAAACTGCACAGCGTTGGCTTAATAAATCCTTGTTCTTATTTTTAGGTAAAATATCATACAGCATGTACCTCACTCATTGGCTTATTGTTGTTTATATTATGGAACATTGGGAACAGCTTATAGCCTACTTCCCGAATTTTTATATCGGTTTTGGTAGCTTATTGACTATTGCTATCCTTTTGACTATTTTGTCCTCTATATTAATGTATAATTTTGTTGAAAAACCTTTCATCAAATGGAGTAACAAATATCGTCTTTGGGAAAAGTATGAGTAGTTGTTGAAATTGATGGATGCTTATCTAGTAGTAAGTAGCAGGTAGTAAGACTTTCAGAAGTTAGATGATTAGATGCTAGATCTTAAGTTGATGGGTGATTACTGAAGTAGCAGGTAACAGGTAGTAAGGCTTTTAAAGGGAAGATGGTTAGAGGTTAGATTTTTTAAGTGGATAGATGTTATTGCGAATAGAGTTGTATAAAAAATAAAATAAATGCGAATCATATTATTTACGGGAAAAGGTGGTGTTGGAAAAACAACAACAGCTGCTGCAACAGCCCTACAGTGTGCTAAACAAGGACTGAAAACATTAGTCGTGTCTACTGATCCTGCTCACAGTTTGTCAGATGCACTTGATGTAGAACTACAGCCTGAACCTACACCTGTGACAGACAATTTATGGGGACAAGAATTTGATGTTTATTATTCCATGAAAAAACACTGGGACAATATGCGTCAGTTAATGACCAGCATTTTCAAGTGGAAAGGAGTTAGTAAAGTAGTAGCAGAAGAACTTTCTGTATTACCAGGAATGGAAGAAGCCGCTGCCTTTCTATGGATAGAACGCTATTACAGAGAAAAAGCTTATGATGTTCTCATTATTGATTCTGCCCCGACAGGGGAAACATTAACATTGTTGACATTGCCACAAGTCATACAGTCTTGGCTGTTCAAAGCCTTTCCAGGACAAAAATTAGTCATCAAAACGGTTGGTAAAGTACTCAAAAGAACTAAAGGCATTCCTCTAGACGAAGGATATGAGGAGCTACAAGCTCTTTTTGGCAAACTTGAGACGGTACAAAAAATCATGCTTAACCCTGAAATTTGTTCGATTCGAATTGTCGCTAATCCTGAACGTATGGTAATACAGGAAGCTAAACGGGCATTTACCTATCTCAATCTGTATGGCTACAATGTAGATGCTGTCATCGTTAATCGAATCTTGCCCAAGATGGCTGGAGGAGCAGGCTCTGTGTTTGAACAATATGTGCAATCACAGGACAAATACCTTCAGGATATAGAAGAAAGTTTCCAACCACTTCCCATATTCAAAGTTCCTCATCAAGGAACAGAAGTTTTTGGACTAGATCTCCTTGAGCAAATTGGGAATACCATCTATGACACACATCAGCCTGAAGCGATCTTTCATAACGAAAGCCCATTCAAAGTGGAAGAATACGAGGATCATTACAAAATAGCGATGTACCTCCCCTTTATCAACCAAGAAGAATTTAAGGTAGAAAAGTTTGGTGATGAGTTATTGATCATACTCGCTGGACGCAAAAAAAGTGTTCTGTTGCCTCGTTTCGCTAATTTTTTAGAGCTAGAAGGCTATCGATTAGACAACTCATGGCTTCGTATTCGATTAACGAATAAAAAATAACTCCTCTGTATGTCAGAAACACTCCCAATACGATGGATGACTAAGTCGTTTGAGCAGCTTACGACTACAGAGCTGTATGCATTAGGGCAACTACGACAAGCCGTATTTGTGGTAGAACAAGATTGCCCCTACTTAGATTTTGATGGAAAAGATCCTGATTGTTTTCACCTTTTGGGATATGACAACGCAACTCAGCAGTTAATTGCTTATACTAGGCTCGTTCCCAAAGGAATAAGCTATCCTAATGAAATCGCTATTGGTAGAGTCGTCAACCATATCGATACTAGAGGAATGGGGTTAGGCAAAACACTGATGAAGCAATCTATAACTGCGGCTTGGCAACTTTGGGGGAAACAAAACATTCGTATTTCTGCACAAGATTACTTATTGGCATTTTACAGTAGTTTAGGCTTTCGAGATACAGGCAAAAAATATCTGGAAGATAATATTCCACATACAGAAATGCTCCTAGAAGTATAAATATAGAGCCGTTTACTTTCCTTTTGGTGTTGAAAGCCGTTTTACAAAAAAAATGAGCGATGAATCTTTGTATTGATATTGGAAATACCCGAATCAAATTTGCCATCTTTGATCAAGAAAACAAAATGGTAGCCTTAGAGTTGGCTAATGATTGGGACATAACGCTTTTATCTGGGTTATTAAAACAATTCCCTATTCAAGCAGCTATTATTTCATCTGTACGAGACGAAGATATTGCTTTACGCACTTTTTTACAAAAACATCTAAAAACTGTTTTGAATCTGAATAGTGATACAGCATTACCTATTCACAATCAATACCAGACACCCAAAACATTAGGTAAAGATAGGATTGCCGCCGTAGTAGGTGCTCTAAGACTCTATCCTAATCGAAATTTGCTGGTATTGGATGCAGGAACCTGTATTACGTATGATTTTGTAGATACGCATCAAAATTACTGGGGAGGCAGTATACTTCCTGGCATTAATATGCGGCTCCAAAGTATGCATCATTTTACCGCTAAATTACCCTTATTAGACCCCACTCTTCCCAATAATTTCGTAGGGGATACGACTGCTACTGCTATGTTAACAGGGGTTTTCTATGGTGTTTTACACGAATTGAATGGCTTCAGAAAGCAATATTCTGCTAAATATGGAGCGATTCAGGTTGTTATTACAGGAGGAGACAGTTCTTATTTTGAAAGTCAGCTTAAAAATGAGATATTTGCACAGCCCAATCTAGTACTCATTGGTCTTAACCATATTTTACATTACAATAGTCCCGAACAGAAATAGTGCTTTTATACTATTTATCACAAGGACTCCTATAAATCAATAGAATGCAAAGGATTTTTCGTCCAGTTATCAATTATATACTCTTGCTAATTTGTCTACTGACTGTTAGTAGTGAACTTCAGGCGCAATATGCTCGAGGCAATTCCCCTTACTCTAGATTTGGATTTGGTGATCTTTATAGTGGTATGTTCGCCACTAATCAAAGTATGGCAGGAAGTTTAGCCCCTACTTATAGAAATTTTTGGAATGTCAATTTGGTCAATCCAGCCTCTTTCGGACAACTACGCTTTACGGCGTTTCAGGTTGGTATCAATTATGAACACCATGCTCTTTCTGAAAAGGCTACGGGTTTGACTGCTCAAGCTGATAATGGAAATCTAAATTATATTTCTCTAGCTTTTCCGATCACCAAAAGCTGGGAAGTCATGAAGGATACGCTTCGTAGAGGGGAACCCATACAATGGGGAATGGGATTTTCACTAGTTCCTTATAGTACCAAAAACTATGATGTGGCTGTCTCTAGGAACCTTCCTAATGTTCCGGATGTAAACTTCAACTACACTGGTAGTGGTAATCGTTATAGAGTCAACTGGAGTAATGGCATCAGCTACAAAGGTATCTCTGCTGGTGCTAATATAGGGCTGCTATTTGGGCAAGTCAAGGAAACAACTACCATCAATTTTCAAGACAGCAGTTTCTTGCTGGGCTATGACGAGGTTTTTGTTAGTGAAGAAAACAATGTTGGCTTCGCCTGGGATGTAGGTGTACAATATGAATATCTATTACAAAAGGAAGATAACAAGTCTAATAATGATATCAATCTAGACTTCAAACGTAAAATTACATTTGGTGCTTATGCAGGAAGTATTTCTAACCTAACGACTACGACTAACGAACAAGTCTATCGTACTCGTGGAATTAGTGAAATTGACTCTATCCGATTTAGTACAGGAATCACTGGAAATATTACCATGCCACTAAAAGTAGGTGGAGGAATCTCTATTGGATCTGATTCTGACTGGCAATTAGGAGCTTCCTTTGAATCTCAACTTTGGTCCATGTATCGTGTCAATGGTGTTGCAGATGAAAATCTTAATGACTCTTGGCGAGTAGCTGTTGGAGGGCAATGGATCCCTAAAATTTTGGATTACAAAAATTACTTCAATGTCATTCGCTATCGTTTTGGGGCACACTATGGTACAGACCCTAGAGCTATACTAGCGAGTGATGGCAATCGCTATCAACTACAAGATTATGGTTTGTCTGTAGGAGCAGGATTCCCTTTGAGACCACCAAAATCTAAAAGCTTATCTGGTTTTGTTAATCTTGGTTTAGAAGTAGGTTACATGGGCCATCCTGAGTTAATTGGAGATGTTTATTTCAAAGTAAATCTTGGTTTTGCTCTAGATGCCGGTGGTTGGTTCAACCAATCTAAATTTAGATAAACTAAAACCAATACGTTTTATTACCAATAACAGGACAGATATACAACCAGTGTATCTGTCCTGTTGTATATCATTCAATATTATTACGTCTTATAGTATCAATCTTTAACTTTATTTCATGATAGATAGAAGTCAAGCACCTCATATACAATCCATAGACCGTGCGAATCTCCCTCATCCAGCCTTACATCATCTAGACAATGGTATTCCACTCTATGAGATCAAGCTAGGAACCCAAAATGTACTCAAATTAGAACTCGTATTTAAAGCAGGTAGATGGCATGAAGAGCATAAGCTAACAGCAAAAGCGACTTCTCAACTCCTTAAGGCTGGCACAACCACTCATAGTGCGGAAGAAATTGCTAATCTGTTTGAATATTATGGTGCTACGCTCAAAATTTATGATGGGTTCAATCGGGTACACATTGAGTTTTATTGTCTAACCAAGCATTTGCCCAAACTGCTGCCTGTTTTACAGGAGATAGTACTTTACCCAGCGTTTGAAGAAGCTGAACTCAAGAAATTCATTAAGCGTAATCGTCAAAACTTAAAAGTACAATTACGGAAAAATGATATTGTAGCTTATCGAGTGTTCACAGAAGAACTATTCGGTAAAGAACATCCCTATGGCTATAACTCAACAGAAGCCTATTATGATCAAGTGACGATTGACCAAATCAAAGACTATTTTCGTAGGCAATATACCGCTCAGAATTGTATGGTATTTGTAGCAGGAAAGACCAGTCCTGAAATTATCGATTTAATTCATACACATCTAAAAGTTATTCCTAAAGGTATAGAGAATAGCTATCCTACGTTTGAGGTCGACTCTCCAGTATCTTTCTCTCCGATTCATCAGACCGTATCCGAAGAAAGTTTGCAAGCATCTATCCGAATTGGACGACGTACCTTTGATAGGAAACACCCTGATTGGAATCATTTCTATATGATGAATATGGTATTAGGGGGCTATTTTGGGGCACGATTGATGCAGAACCTAAGAGAACAGAATGGATATACTTATGGAGTCTACTCTTCGATGGAAACATTGCTACATGACGGTTATTGGTATATACATACCGATGTAGGAAAAGATGTTAAGGATTTGGCTGTTGCAGAAATATATAAGGAAATTGAGCGTTTAAAGGTAGAGTTACTCACCAATGAAGAACTCGAAATGGTCAAAAACTATACCCTAGGAATGTTGTTGACTTCTATTGATGGAGTCTTTAATGTGGCTTCTGTTGTGAAGAGTTTGCTTAGTAGTAATACCGATTTGAGTTATTTCCTTGATTTCACAGAATCTATCCATAATATTCAGCCTATAGATATTCAGCGAATGGCACAAAAATATCTTAACAAGGAGACATTACTAGAAGTGATAGTAGAATAAACCGTGTTCTAAGAGTGTGTTAAATTTTATATTACAAGCTAATTTCAAGCATACTCTCCTATAAGATTATGTCAATAAAATAAAAACTAAATGAGACCTATACTTCTGTTCATAATTTCACTACTAAGCAGTAGTTATCTTTTGGCACAAAATCCTCCTCAAGCCTGTGCTAGAGTATTGATTGGGTTAGGTCAAGATAGTATCACTTGGCAAGCTACTCCCTGTACTAACTTTGGGGGCTATGTCATACTAGGAGAA
The DNA here is from genome assembly GCA_964404215.1 of uncultured Aureispira sp. Lineage (GTDB taxonomy): Bacteria > Bacteroidota > Bacteroidia > Chitinophagales > Saprospiraceae > Aureispira. Next base: position 14,296 of record CAYOJF010000023.1, read on the forward strand.
GAAAATAACAGTGGAACTTTTATCCCGTTAGATACGACTACCAACTTAAACTATGTCAATACTAATCCTAGTGAAGTTCCATGGCAATACCGAATAGCGATGCTCTGTGGAGGTGTTTTGACCAGTCAATCGGCTACCGTCTCCAATCAAAGACCAATTACACCTGATATCAGGAGTGTCAATATTGTCAATGGTATTCCTGTTGTAAACTGGGATCCTAGCCCCACCACAGCAGTTATTGGGTATCAGGTTTACAAAGAAAGTCCCTATGGCTCCACCAATTACTTCCCTTACCCCAATGCAAATAGTATTGTATCGGGGACTACGTTTACAGACAATACTGCTAATGATCCACTGGCTCGATATGCTATTCTTGCGGTCACGGACTGTAATAAAGGCCTATTAGGTATTGGCTCTACCATAGATGGTACTACAGGTCCACACACCTCTATGATTTTGCAAGGAAATATTGATTCCTGTAGTCAAACTATTGCCCTAAAGTGGAATAACTACGAAAACTGGAAAGAAGGTACACAACGCTATGAAATTTGGTTAAGCACCAATGGTAATAATAGCCAATTGGTAGACTCTGTAGATAATACGACTACCCGTTACACCTATACCAATGCTCAAGACAATGATATTTTAGTCTTTCAGATTAGAGCTATAGAAAAAAATAAAGCCAACTTTGCGTTCACCAACAATCTCCGTATCAATGCTAATGTCAATCGTCCAATGGATTTCATCTATTTGACAGATCTTACCGTCAATCTAAACAATGAAATAGAAATAAAATGGGAATGGGATACCGATGTTGATTTTAGCACTGGCAACCTCAATAGTGGTACTACGCCCGATGCACTCAGTCCTCGTTTGACATTGCCTGTAATTGGTGCGGCTCAAAACGCCTTCACGGATAATAATATTCTCCCTGAAGAGGAAATTTACTACTATAATATTCAGTCTACTGATGCTTGTGGGCAAGTAGTAACTAGTAATCTAGGAAAATCAATTCGCCTAAAAGCGACTCCTAAGAAAAACTTCAAAAATACTGTTGTCTGGAATACCGGAACCATTCAATACGGTACGGTAGAACGTTATATTGTGTATAAAGATGGTAACAAAATAGCGACTCTTCCCCCTACGGACACTACTTACACAGACGATCTAAATACACAAGAACAACAAGAAGTCTTCAATTGTTATTGGGTTGTTGCTCAGATCAAACTCAATCTTCCTGATGGACGTATTTACTATACCAATAGTCAATCGAATCAAGACTGTTGTACACAAGGCTCTAATATTCTTATGCCCAATGCAATTGCTGTCAATGGTATCAATAATCTATTTCGTCCCGTCATTGTATTTAGCAATAGTATTCAGTCCTATAGCATGCAGATTTTTGATCGATATGGGAGTCTTGTCTTCGAATCTCAAGATCTATTAGATGCTTGGAATGGAACCAAAAATGGAGCACCTTTACAACAAGGGGTTTATGTTTATCAAGTACGTTATCAAGCGGCAGATGGAACATGGATAGAAAAGAAGGGATCTGTAATGTTGATTAAGTAGCTCTCCGCTACCTTTTTCAATTAGTATTTCCAGAGCACTAACCTAGTGACATTGTGCCAATTACAACGTCATAGCTTTTGTGTAATTTATACTGATTTTACAATCAAATCTAGTTTTTCATTTATAAAATTGTATATTGTCATTAATAAAATTTAGTTCAACGGTAACAAATTTAATTATCCGAACATTTAGTTTAAAAAATAAATACCATGAGAAGAATTTCCATTTACATCCTTTCCATCACCATTCTTATTCTTGCTTTTTCTTGTGCCTCCCCATCAGAAGACACACCTGTTATTTCTGCGGAGGATAATACTATTGTAGATGCTACAAGAGGTCAAGCGGAAGAAGATAGCTATATTTTGTTTGCTCGTAAGTGGGAAACAGACAACAATGTCTATGTAGATCTACAGTTAGATGGTTCGTTTGAAGGAAGTTTGGATGGAGAAAACGAAATATTTGGTAATTGGTCTATCTCAGAGGATCAAAAACAACTACAACTTACCGAGAATCAATCTAATGAAGGAAAAGGTAATAATTTTAGTGCCCTATACACTATTGTGGAAATTAGTGCCTCTAAATTAGAAGTGATTGATGACAAAGAACAGAAATGGACTTTCGTATCCAACTAAAATATTCTTGAAAATATTCTCATAGCCCATAAAGAAAAAGTCTTTCGCTACACTGCGAGAGACTTTTCTTATTTAAAGTAGTTAGATATCCTCCTCTTCGACTCCTTTACCCTCCAAAAATCATTATCAATTTTCCATAAAACATTCATATCATTTCACCTATCTACTACTCTATTCGCAATAACCTCCAGTGAAATTTAAATAGTTTAGATGTTAAACTTATTTTAGCAAGCTCTATAAAGACCTATGCTCTGAATTATTCTATTTATTTTTCATTGAAATCTGAATATGAATCAACTATCATAGCCTAATATCTATTTAGAGCATGAAAAAGATTAGTTCTGGTAAATCGAAGGCTAAAATATAACCTTAGCGAACTAAAGCAAGTCTTTTGAATGAATGAATGCCAATAAGCTTTTAAGTAGCAGGGCAGAATAAATGATAAGCACAATCACAACGATTTTTTATGCATTAATTTTGACTTGATGCTTACTTACATCTGACTACTCATATGTATTGCCCAGTCAACACTATTGACTGAACACTTTTGAATCACCGTCTTGTTACTACTATTATGACAAATTATATATTGATGCAATCGAATCTTATTTTACAATACCCAACTTGGTTTGTACTGATTTGTATGGCAGTAGGAGCTGCCTATGCACTAGGACTATACTACAGGGATAGAAGTTTTGGAGAACAATCTCAGAAATTGAACTGGGGTTTAGGTACACTTCGTTTTTTGACGGTAACCATTATTTGTTTACTGCTACTGACTCCTGTCATCAAAAGTACCCTAACAGAATCAGAGCCACCTATTGTTGTATTGGCACAAGACAATTCTGAATCCATACTAAAGAGTATGTCTGAGGAACAAAAAACTCAATACGAAAAAGACATTACTACTCTAAAAAATAAACTTGAAGAAAAATATACCCTTAAAACCTATTCTTTTGGAGAAGAAGTCAAAGAAGGTATTGATTTCAAATTTGATGACAAGGCAACTAATATTAGTGGTTTCTTGCAAGAGATGTATGACTTATATAGTAATCAAAACATTGGTACTGTTATCTGGGCATCCGATGGTATTTACAATCAAGGTAGTAATCCCATTTATGTTGGTAGCAAACTCAACACTCCTATTTTTAGTATTGCCTTAGGAGATACCATCCCAAAGAAGGATCTAATTCTGAAAAAGGTCTACAATAATCAAATTGCTTATCTAGGCGACAAATTTAAAGTTCAAATTGACATTGCGGCTATTAACTGTGGGGCTGGAGCCTCTCAATTAACAGTTAGACAAGGAAAAAAAACCATCCATAGTAGTACTATTAATATTGAAAACAATGATTTTTTTGAAACTAAAGAGGTGACGATTGAAGCGAATCGGAGTGGAGTTCAAAAATATACGGTCAGCCTAAGCCCTGTTGCCGGTGAAGCTACTAAAGCTAACAATAGCAGAGCGTTCTATATTGATATATTAGATGCTCGCCAGAAGATTTTACTCTTGGCGGCCTCCCCTCATCCAGATATGGCTGCAATCAAAAAGACGATTTCGAATAACAAAAATTATGAGGTAGAAATCAAATATGCAGATGATTTTAAAGAAAACATCCTAGACTACGATTTTGTAGTCCTCCACCAGTTGCCTAGTCAACGCAATTCGATTGTTGAGTTGATGACCACTATTCGTAGCAAAAAAATCCCTCATTTATTCATCATAGGAACACAAACTAATCTACAGAACTTGGGACAACTACAGGGTATTATGAATATCACTAGTAGAGGAAATCAATCCAATGATACTGAACCTAGTCTCACCCCTAATTTCACTTTATTTACATTAGATGATGCGGTCAAAGAAATGATTCCTGGTCTTCCTCCTCTAACTACACCATTTGCTGATTTCAAAGGAAAAGTAGATGCTACTCCCCTATTATACCAACGTATTGGAGCAATCAATACAGAGTATCCTCTATTATTGCTAGGAGAAGAACAAGGAGTCAAAAAAGGAGTACTTGCAGGGGAAGGTATCTGGAAATGGCGTATTTACGATTATGTTCAGAACAAATCATTTGACCGTTTTGATGAGCTATTTGGCAAGGTGATCCAATACTTAAGTACAAAAGAAGACAAACGAAAATTTAGAGCTTTTGCTAGTAATACGCTCTACAATGAAAACGAGACCATTAGTATTGATGCTGAATTATATAATAGTAATTATGAGCGAATCAACACTCCTGAAGCGAGTATAACCATCATAGATGATAAAGGAAAACGATTCCCTTATACCTTTAATAAGACAGAAAGTACTTATACTGTCGATATTAATGGTCTAGCAGAGGGAAGTTATCAATACGAAGCAAAAACAGTCTATAATGGAGAAGAACTTAAATCAGGTGGAGCTTTTGCTGTCAAATCTATACAGTTAGAAGTTTTTGAAACGACTGCTGATCACCAACTATTACAGTTGTTGTCTTCCAATAATGGAGGAACGGTAGTTTACCCTGATAAAATCACTCAACTTGCAGAAATGATTGATGCCAAGGGATTTGTAAAACCTATTCTATATGACACTATAAAGACACAATCTCTGATTCATCTGAAATGGATTTTCTTCCTTCTTTTGGGCTTATTAACACTAGAGTGGTTTCTCAGAAGGTACTTTGGGAGTTACTAACTCTTTTTCCTTTTCTAAAAGTTGTTTATTGTACAAATCAACTAATACCACTATAGCCATATTAAAGAAGAAGAAAGAACCTACTTTGTCGGTCTCAATCATATCATTCATCAATAAAAAAGCATCGATTATCAGTGAAGATAATATCGCCGCCATTACAAGATCTTTATCTTTGCGGCGTTTGCAGCTGTGGTATACTTTTTCGCCATAAACAATCAAATACAAAACCATAATTACAAAAATCAATACCCCTATAATTCCTTGTTCTACAGCAACCATTAGATAATAATTGTGTACACCAGATTTTTCAGGATTAGCACTCACATAGGTCGAAAACCTTTCAAGCGTATAGTGTTTGTAAAAATGATAGAAGTTACCAGGGCCAAAACCCAAGATAGGTTTCGTGCCAATCATTTGAGCTGCGGCTATCCAGCGATAGTAACGCTCCATAGTAGATACATCCTCTAATTTGGACGTAGAGTTAACAATATCCGTTAATTCAGTATGAGCTACTGTTTTTTCAGAAGGAGCCAGTTCCATAAAGGCATTATCTACCACCAAAAAATTGACTACTCCCAGTATCGCAATAACACTAATAGTTAATGCTACTTTCATTAATCGAAGCCTGATGACCCAATAAGCTAAAAAAGCTCCTACTAAGGCTACATACGCAGCACGAGTGTAAGCCGTAATAACGCCAAATATGATTATTCCCAAACAAGCAAGCGTTATCGTTTTCCATTTTTTCGTAGTTGTCCACTTATTGAGGTAGAACATAAATGGAATAAATAACGCTAAAATCGCAGCGTAGGAAACATGATTTCGAAAGAAAGGAGAAGTAGATTCATTTATCTTTTTGAATCCAAAATCTAACGTAGCGTGATGTAAAATCACCTTAGTGGTAGCAATAGCCAAAGGAATAGCGACCAGCCACAACAACAAATTAATTTTTTTTGGGGATTTGATCAAATATCCTGCAAAGAGATAAAAGGTAACAATATACCATAATTTGGCTAGGGAGAATTTGACAGAAAAACCAAAATTGGAAGAAACTACGGTAGTCAAAACCGTCCAACCAAAATGCACCCCTAACATCAAGGTTAATGGATGTTTCAAAAACTCTCCATTGATACTCTTTGGCTTCAGAAATGCAATAAAAATATACAGAAACATAATACCCACTATCAAAAACTCAGTCGGTAAGTCTGTTGCTAAATGATCACTAATAAAGACCTCTGTGGACAAAGGAATACATAGAAATAGTAGATAGTAGATTTTTTCATAATCTACTATCACTTGAAAAAGTACAATTAAAGCAGCGGGAAGTAGTAGAGGAATAGGTGTTTCGAAAAAAATCGCTCCTAATGTCCCCAACAAAATACTCACCCCATACCCTAAAAATAAGTTCTGCGATGATTTACGAATTGCTAATTGGCTTTTCATATAGTACTTCTTTCCAGTCTATTCTCTTATAGGCATCCAAAATAATTACTCCAATTACTCCTAATACAATCGCCACTAAGATAGAGCCGATTACCATAAAAGAACGAATAGGATAAGATTTCAAGTTAGGTACCTGTACTGGTTCTAGTACAATGATACCTGCTATATTAGAGTAAGCGTGTGTTTTGAATTTTGCAAACTGTGTAATGATGTAGGATAGCTCTTCATTCAAGTTAGAGATTTTGGTTTCCCAGTAAATGATCTCATCTCTCCCTCTATTGAAAGCATAGATATTAGCTGAAGTTTCTTCATTGCTTGCCAAATCACCTCCTCTCATCAATAGTAATTTCTTTTTAGCACCATTAAGACGAGCCGTTACATTAATAATAGAATCTCGAGGAGCTCCCATTGTCAAAAAGGTCTCTAACTTTACTTCATCATTGATAATATTCGTCTCTGTAGAAGTTAAAGCTTCTGATAACGCTTCGCTCTGAGCTTTTACATCATAAATATTGAACTTACGACGTAAAATAGTCAAGGTATCCGATACACGTTGTAGTTCGTTTTCTTTTTCATCAATGGCATTTTCATAAGTTTTCTTAATGAGCACTTTATTGCCAGAAGTAGCCTCTCTATAAATTGATTCAATCTTACGGAGAGCTTCTCTAACCATTTCCGCAGCCATTTCAGGCTCTTTGTCTTGAATTGACATCTCAATACCACTGTGCTTATTTCGTTTGACATCATACAATTTCTTGAAGTTCTTTTCTACTTGATTCTGTCCCTTAGGGGAATCTGCATCAATATCATAACGATCTGCCAAATTGAATTTATTAATCATATGATTCACCAACTGTGGCGATTCCGCAAAAATTAATGCTCTACTAACCGCATCATCATTACCATAAAGACTTAGGTTACCAGCCGAATCAAATAACTTTTGTTCCTCATTGGTAGGGACAAAAGTGGCATATGCGGTATAATAATTGTCCAATAAAGAACTCACGATGACAGCTCCTACTGCAGTGGTGATTACCAATACAATCAAAAACTTTTGCCATCTGTACAAGATGCCTAATACATCCAGTAAATTGTAGCTATTTTTTTCCTGTGACATGTTATTTTTTGTTGTTTCTGTCCATTATTAGCACAAAGGTATAAAAATCAAAGTGCTTTTGATTTAAAATTTGCCAAAATAAGCTTTAGAGAAAGAATCTTCGTCAAAAATGCTGCAACCACCGCTAATAAACCTGCTAATACGAATTGTATCTGCCACATTACGGTTATCTGAACTAAGAGTACATTAATACCATAAATCAACCCTACAAACACCATACTCTGTACTATAAAATACCCATTCCACTCTAGTTTAAAAATACGTTTTACCATTAATAGCTCAATCACTGCCACTATTAGCTGTGATACAATGGTCGTAATTGCCGCTCCCCATGCTCCATAATATTGAATCAATATATAGTTGGTTACTATATTGACCAAGACTCCCAACACAAAGACGACATTTAACTGCTTGAGGTTGCCATTAGCTACCAATAAAGTCCCTACAACATGAATAATACCGATCGCATTGAACCCAATGAGCAGTAAAACCATAACCGATGCCATGTAGCTACTGCCATCATCATACATCCAATTTGTAATTGACTCTGCATGAAAACAAACTGCTATACTGAAGCTACTCGTAATGACAAACATAATCCGCCCACTAATACTTAAGAGTGTATTAATAGATATTTTTTGATGTAGCATTTTTGAAAACATAGGCAACAGTAAGCCTGCGAACAAAAAGCCAATCATATTGACCGCATCCAATAGCCGATAACCTGCGGCATAAACCCCTACTTCTGCCGCTCCATTAGTGGGCAAAAGTCGTTCGATCATAACCGCATCTATTCGAGTATACAAGCTCATCAACAATACTGCGAGGGCGAATGGTAAACTTTGTTTCAGAATAGCTTTCGAAAGAACAGGCTTCCATTTCAGCCGAATATCCTCTTTAAGATATTGTCTCGTCAGCCAATAACTAGTTAGGGTAGTTACTCCAAAAGAAGCCGTTTGCAAATAGACAAACTTCTCGATAGTTATTTCCCAAAAGGGCAAATACAAAAATGGAATACATCCCACTATCATCAATAGTTTGTCCATGACAGAAAGTACACTGTCTACTCGATAATATTGCAGACCCGATATATTGGAACGGAAGAAAAATGTAAACGTAATGAAGAGTTGATTCAACAATAAAAACAATAGTAAGTACATCTCATCCCCTTGATATCCTAATAAGAATGCCGTAGTATAAGATAATAAAAAAAAGCCAGCTCCCAACCCAAGTTTCAATACCAATATGGAAGAAAAATACTTGTCCAATAAATAATGGTGTTGTGCTATATTTCTATTGTTGTATTGTTGTATTCCAAGGTCACTAAATATCTGAAAAATATACGAAAAATTAAACAAAGCAAAATAGAGCCCATAAGATTCCTTCCCAACCACATTCTGTACTTGCAAGTCTACTCCAAATACATAAAATGGCTTTATGACTAGGTTGATACTAATTAGAAACAGTAAATTAATCAAAAATTCTCTATTCACACTGTTGTTATTTTACGCCTCTGTCTTCATCTTTATTTTCAGGAAATTTTCCTTTCACCATTGCTTCATCTTCTTGTAACTGAACAGCACTTTTCTGGAAGAAATATTCATAACTCCACAATAAATCTCTAAAGACAAGGTGTTGAGCCAAAAAGAAGTTGTCTTTGTCTATATCAATGAAATAACGTTGAATTTTTTGGCGATGACCGACCAAACCATCTCCTCTATCAGCTGTAGGGTTATAGAGGGAGTAAACTCTAAATGATTGAGGTTCGTTATGGTATTTTGCTTTATAGCTAATCGTTGCAAAAATAGGGGTCTGAATAATAGAATCTCGAGCAGCTTTGTCATACAAAATCCTTTCCGCTGATTTCACGTCATACTCTTCTACATAAACCGCCACATTCGACTGATTGACTAGATTTTGTTCATATTTAGTAGAATTTTCATCTATTGCCAACACTTCAAATTGTTCTGCTCCTAGACGATTGATCTGAAAAGAATACGGACGCTGTATCGGGTCATGATATTCTACCTTGATCATTTCTATGGCTTCTACATCATTTCTAAAAATTGCTTTATCTCGCCAGTCGACCTCTTTAGTGGCAAAACGGGTATCAATAGTTCCTGGATTTTTAGGAATATAGGCTACATAGATATCATCTGAACCTTCCATATTGATAAAGTTCCCCATCGCTCCATCTGTCATCGGACCGATGTTAAAAACACGCAATTTGTTTTTGTCTTTATCATAGACTTCTACTTTAGTCCCTTGTGCCGCAATAGCATTCACTGCATTTTGCTCTGCAGATTTTCCGACCGCTTGACGGACACGTACCCGTTGGAGTGTCTGCAATAAAGTCCAAACCATTCCTGGGTTAGCTCTATATTGTGTCCCTGTTACCTTATTGGTATAAATCCAATGTCCTTTTTCATTCTTTTCGACCAGTGCCTGATTGCCTGTGCGATCAGCCATAAAAATACGCTGAATTTGCTCTGTATCTTTTATGGCAAATTGAGTATGAGTATTGTTGGCAAAAGTGTCTTCTACTGGTTTGTTTGTTTGTGTAAACCAATAAGTAGCTCCTCCTAGAGTCAGAAAAAGAGCTAATAAAATAATTGTTTTCTGCATAGTTTTTTTAGTTACCGATTATCGCCTTGTTTTCTTTAGCAACAACCCATCGTTTAGATAAAATCTTACTCCATTTATTTGTACAAAAATGCTTGAAGTATCAATTTAGAAGGGGAACGGTTACCTAAAAGTACAAAATGGAATTCTTTTAGAGCATCATTTCAAACAACTTCATCAATTATTAACCAAAAAGAACACCTTTTACAGCTGTAAAAGGTGTTCTCTATTTCACATTCTCTGGTAGAAAATTATACTCGCCTAAATGGCTACTATTTTCCACTTACCATCTATTTTTCGCAATAAAAAACGAGCCATATCACTCGATTTGAATAACCGTGTACCGCCAGCAGCATTAAGTCTTCCTCCTATAAAGAGATAGTCCCCTGCTTGTAATCCTAAGTGCTTATCCCACGCAGGATATTGAGCCGCTACTTCTTTTGCCGTCAATACCTTTGGGGTGTAAAACTCGTTGTAAAGTGCATAACTCACTTTGATATCTGTTCTTAAAGGAGAGTCCCCACAAAAAACCTCTTTCAATTCTGGTGTAATCTGAATTTTCTGTCCACCTTCTACACTTGTAATCGTACTATGTAACTGCTCAAAAGTATAATTACAATTGTTATCAAAATAACTCTTTACTACTTTGATTCCGAAAGATTTTGCCTCTTCTGCATTGTTCTGTGCATTTGCAGCCGTCCAACACAAGACACTCATTAATAGTATTAGTAATTTATTCATCTTTTATTTATTTGTAGCCCTTTATTTAATCCATCATTAATAGTGGGCTAATTAATAATTTTTCCTACTCAAAATGTTTTATTTTATTTATTTGTCAATTGTGAGTGGTGATTTTATTGAATTGTTTGTTGTTGATTTTGCCAGTTACTGAGTGGTTATTTCTGTTGAAAAAAGTCTCCAAATTTTTGCTACTTGCTACTTCATACTCACTACTAATTTCCATCCTAACATAAAAATCTAACATCTAACCATCTTGCATCTAGTAGTCTAAAAAAATCCTCCACTACTAAAAACACTTCTAACCATCTCAGTTAACTTACAAACATCAATCCATTTTAGAATAAAGGTAACAGTGACTAATCGCCAACTGCTCAGGCGTAAATGATTTAAAGTCTGCATGAATCTTCAACGCTTTAACTTCTTCTACTTTTCCTAATCGTACTTTAGAATCGGTCACAGGTATATTTAACGAACGATACAAATCTAGATATTGTTGATAACGCCATCTATTTTGTGGTTGGATACTATTGTCCATAATTTTGTCCCAAGCAAAATTGCTATACTGCAAAAAATTGTAAATATTAATACTCTTATCAAAATGAGCAAAGTGATCGGACATATCTACAAAATGAGACTGCAAACCACCCGACCGAGCTACACGAGTAAACTCTTTGAGTATATCAGCTAAAATATCAGGATAAACATGTTCAAAAGTATTATTGGAATGAACCAAATCTACACTTTTGTCTGATAACATTGTCAGGTTTCGTGCATCCTCTACCAAATATCGTATCTGCAATTTTTGTAGGATTTGTTCCATATTCAACTGCTCCACCTCCTGAGCTACCGCTCTGAATGTATTTATTCTTTCAGGTAGAGGTTGAAAATATTTCTGAATCGTGTTATTGTCAATAATTTCTAAAAACCGTGTAAACGTATCTTGTAGTTTTTCTTTATTTGTCAAGTTGGATATATCAACAGTAGTAATATCACCAGCACCAGCCAGAAATAAACTAAACGGTACTACAGGATACCATCCTGTCCCAAGTTCTAGTGTTGTCTTACCTACTATCGTCTCCTGGTATTTGGCCGTGGCTTTTAGATGATGCTTAGCATGTTCGAGTCGATCATAAAAATAGTCATCTCCTAACTGTACCCCTTTCGTAATGTTTTTCTGAAACCAATAATTTACCTTATGTCCTTTAGGCAGAAACGAGATCGTTTTCTGAACGATTGCTTTGAGATGCCACTTCTTAATCATACTATCTTTTTTGTTGTGTAGGTACAAAAATAAGAGACTTTGTGGGGAATTGGGTGCATACCACCAAAAAATATAGGGATACGTTCTAAAAACGCATCCCTATTAATTTATTTTTCTACTTGAATTAGAAGCCAATTCTACAAATCAAACTTAATCCCCTGAGCCAATGGCACAGTAGTACTATAGTTGATAGTATTTGTTTGGCGTCTCATGTAGGCTTTCCAAGAGTCAGAACCAGACTCACGTCCACCACCTGTTTCTTTTTCACCACCAAAAGCACCACCAATCTCTGCACCAGAAGTACCGATATTGACATTAGCAATACCACAATCCGAACCTGCTGCTGACAAGAATAGCTCTGACTCACGTAAGTTAGTAGTCATGATAGCAGAAGATAATCCCTGAGGAACATCATTTTGCATCGCTACAGCCTCGTCCAATGTGCTATATTTCATTAGATACAAGATAGGAGCGAATGTTTCGTGCTTCACGATAGGTAATTGCTCTTCTACTTCTATCACACAAGGTTTAACATAACAGCCACTTTCATAACCTGCTCCAGACAGCACACCACCTTCTACCAATACATTGGCACCTTGCTCTTTAGCCGCTGCAATAGACGCCTCGTAAGCTGCTACAGCATCTTTATCAATCAATGGACCTACGTGATTGTTTTGATCCAATGGATCACCGATACGCAACTGACCATAAGCATGTACCAATTTTGTTTTCAATTCATCATAGACACTTTCGTGAATAATCATACGACGAGTAGAAGTACAACGCTGACCACAAGTACCTACTGCTCCAAACACAGAACCTACCAACGTGACATCCAAATCAGCAGAAGGAGTTACAATAATCGCATTGTTACCTCCCAGCTCCAACAAGTAACGTCCCAAACGAGCCGCCACTTTCTGAGCTACAATTCGTCCCATACGAGTAGATCCTGTTGCCGATACCAATGGAATATTTTTATCTGTGCTAATCCACTCTCCTACTTCGTAGTTACCAGTTACGATACAAGAAATACCTTCTGGCAAATCATTCGCTTTCAGTACCGATTGAAGAATATTTTGACAAGCAATCGCACACAAAGGAGCTTTTTCAGAACCTTTCCATATATTAACATTACCACATACCATCGCAATCATAGCATTCCAAGACCATACGGCTACTGGGAAATTGAAAGCAGAAATAATCCCAACAATTCCCATTGGATGCCACTGCTCATACATACGGTGAGAAGGACGCTCCGAATGCATCGTCAAACCATATAGCTGACGAGACAAGCCAACTGCAAAATCACAGATATCTATCATTTCTTGTACTTCTCCCCAGCCTTCTTGTAGGCTCTTTCCCATTTCGTACGAAACCAATCGACCGAGTGCATCTTTATTTTCACGTAATGCATCACCATACTGACGAACGATTTCTCCACGCTGTGGTGCGGGCATTGTTCTCCATGTTTCAAACGCCTTAGAAGCCGTTTCGATTACACGGTCATATTCTGCTCTAGTCGTCGTCGTTGTTTTTCCTATCAATTTGCCATCGACAGGTGAATACGAAGCGATCAAATTTTGGCTTTCATCGCCAAAATAATCTAATCCAGTACTAGTACCGTGATTAATCTCCTTGATTCCTAATGCTTTTAATACCTCTTGCATAGTTCTTTTGAAGTTTTTTTTGGTTAGAAATACTTCGATATAAAGTATTCTGATATTTACCCTGCAAAGATAAGAATTTGTAACGCTATCAAAACTTAGCGGTATTTATTTTTTATTTCTATATTGGTAATATGAATAAGGAAATGTATTTTTAAGGTTGAAACCGTTAAACTAAAAGAAAATTGGCTAGGCAACAACATACGATCGACCATCAAATTATTAATCTAGAAATAGAGGGTGTCGAAAAAGATGATGAAATAAGAGAAATACAGCAAGCCATTGCGTATTACTTCAAAAGTAGATTAGGAGAAGAGCTAGACAAAAAGTTGTCCAAGCTGGTGCCTCCTAATGTCTATATTACATTAGATAGCCTCACTTTAGATTTAGGCAATATTAGTTTCAAAACCATGGCAGAGTTAGAGCGAGAACTCTACAGGAAGTTAGAAAAAGTAGTAACGGAAGCCGTAAAAAAGAAGCTCAAAAAAATAAAACAAACGACTAAATCCAAAACAGGACAAAGTGATGTCTCCAAAACAGGGATTTTTGAATACTTTCTTCGCTATGGTTACTACCCTTCCTGGGCCGATAAAGCAAACGGTAGTATACAAGATATTTTTGCCGAACTTATCCGTAAAAAAAATAGCGGTGTAGATCAAGTGATCCTAAAACTGAAAGGTTCTCGTGCTGCTAGAGAACGGCTGTTTCAACAATTCAGAAAAGAAGATTTAGAAATACTCGTTGCTCGGCTTTATCGTGGTCAGTCCGACAAAATACTTCGCCAAATCCAACTCGTTCAGAAACGAATGGGAAAAGCAGCCGAAAAGGCAGTATTAGGAGCCGCTATCAATCTATTGCTCGAAAGAGGCAATATCAAAAAAGTCAAACCCCGTTCTTTTGCTCGAGTGATTGTAGAGGAAGTTCAGAACAGGAAAATAACCACTATACCTGCTTCCAAAGTTAGAGCAGGCTATACCGACCGATATAGTGATATACAAATTTTGCAATATTTCTTAGATTATGGTGCTATTCCCTATTGGGGAGAAGTAAAGTCTAAAAAATCATTCAAAGAACTTTTCCATAACTTATTGGATACTCGTCTTGCAAGTCTTCAGCGTCTGGTAGAACGTAATGCACATAAAAACTCTTTTATCAAACGTCTTATTTATCAATTTGATACCGAAGATATATTACAACTTTTTGAGCCTACTCCTGGAGAAAATATTCGTTTTATTCAAGACAGTATTGATAGCTTTGATTTCCTGAGCAAGGAAAAAGATAGTATCGAAAAAACACTTGGAACACTCACTATACGAGAAACTATCTTAACCGCTGCTCTAGATTACTTTTTTGTACAGGGCAAATCTAGATTTGTTAAGCAAACCTTCATGAAAACGCTTTTAGAGCAGTTTTCAGAGCTATCTAGTACCTCTTATCAAACCTTAGTCAAGGAAAGCTACAAAAAAGTTAGACGAAAAACCACCCCAATCAAAGATACCCTAGAACAGCTGGATGCGGGACTACAATCCAAAGTAGAGGAAGAAAAACAAGAAATCAGAGCTTCTAGACGAACACTCAAAGATCTGGAAAGACAGCTACGTCGTATCGACCGAAAAATAGCTACAGGTAAACTGACCGAGACAGAACTCAAACAGCTCAAAAAAGAACAAAGTACGCTCCAACGTAAGTTGTCAGGACTGGAAAAGAAAATACAAGACCTAGGAGGAGAAGAAGCTCCCCTGGAAATTGAGTTGGTACTCAAACAACGTCAGTTATTGCAAACTCAAATGCAGCGAGCCAATTTGGAGGCAGAACGCCAAAAAATTGAAAAAAGAATCACAGCAGCTGACAGAGATTTCAAAAAACTGCAAAGCAGTCTAAAAAAAGATTTACAACGGACACTAAAAGAACGCGAAAAGCTCAAAAAATCAGAAAGTTCGGCTGGAGAAAAACGCCTCAAAAGAGTGCAATCACGCCTCAAAAAATTTCAGAGAGCGATTGATAATGTTTTAGCAGCTATCAAACAGGATGAAAAAAGCTTAATTCTATTTTTAGAGAATATTAGAGTGGCCTTTCGTTCTGCCAAAACCAGTGAAGAAAAACGTAAACTTCGTCAAGAACGAGAACGAATCGAAAAAGAATTGGTCGCTGTTCGACAATATATAGAAGAACTTGAGCAAGAAGCTATTCAACTAAAAGAAGAGATAGAAGAAGAAGTTATCATTGTACAAGAAGAACAAAAAGTCCAAACGACCCGAACTTCTAAATTAGATTATCTAATTTTTTTCCTCAAATATGGTTCTACACCTTGGTGGGCAGATGATTTCAAAACAGAATCTGTAGAAGCCCTCTTTTTGGAGTTTGCCAACAAAGACCCTAAAAAACTACTAAGAGCTTTCCAAACCGTAGGCAAATATCCTATCGTTTGGCAACGTGCAGTTAATCAGCTCTCTGAAAAATCACTTGAGACAATCGTCCAGAAGCTTTATCCTAATAATGCAAAAGTAATTATTGGTCAAGCAGCTATTTTGGCAACTATTCATTATTCTCAAGGATTCGAAAAGCTAAAAAGTGCTGATAGTAAACAGTTTAAGTGGCAAGCTATTCTGGAGTACTTATTGCTGGTAGGAGACACCTTCAATCCAAAGAAATTCGTCAAGGAAATCACGATTCAATCTGCTCGAAACTATGGGCTGCAAGCTACTCGTTTACTGGAGTTCTCCAAAAATATTGCAGATAACTATCAAGGTGAGGAACTAGATGACTTTGTCACTTGGTCTCAAGAGCTCAAAAAAGATGAAGAAATCGCCCAAACTGACCGAGCTTTGATTGCTCAAATTCGTCAAGAAAAGCTACAAAAAGATGGTTTGATGCTGACCAACGCTCAAAAGCTAAATTTATTGATTGAATTTCTAGAGTCGGGGCGAATTTCAGAAACTGCCAAATCTTTTAAAATTACAGAAGTAGGGCATTTTGAACAATTACTATACGAACAAATCCAAAAAAATAAAGCAGCGGTACAAGATGCTGTAGGGAAACTATTGCAGCTATCGAATACTCGTAGTGTTATTATCAATCAATTTTCAGAAAGTGTATTTTGGGAAGTAGTGCAACTACTTAAGCCAAGTGCAGCACTACCAGCCAAGCGTTATTTTGAAGATATAAAAAAAGCCGTCGGAGACAACAAACTTATTCTTGAAAAGGAAGTACTATTCAATTATTTCCTACAACATGGAGGTAAGTTTGAAAGTCTGGACTATACCCGTATGTTAGTCCTGTACTTACGCCAGACAACTAACCGAAAAATTATTCCTATCCTAGAAGATTGGAAACGCAAACTGAAACGAATCCAGCCCAATAGTTCTTTCTTATTGACGGTCTATGCCCTCGAAATAGAAGCCATTCGTGAAGAACAGCGACCACTAGAAGATTTGGAACTACGCAAAAATTTGCAAGATCAAATTGAGACACTAACGGAAGAATATAATCTTCAGAGTCAGCGTATGTTAGCCATCTTGACCGACGAACTAGCAGAGACACAGGGTATTCCAGAAAAACAATATAAGCTATCCGAAATCAATAGTCTCACCAGTACGTTAAAGGTAGAGCTAGACAAACTAGAGAATAAAATAAGTACGGCGGGAGCACTCGAAAAAATCAATCTACAGAGGCAAATCGCTCGTCTCAAAGCACAAATTAAATTATTGCACTTACGTAAACCACCTACGGTTCGTATCTTGAGCGAAAAAATTGAAAAGCAAAAAATAGCACTCGAAAAAATCAATACTAAAATTGAGCAACAAGCCAATACCGATGTAGTATTAGAACAGCCCACTACTGTCCCAGAAATAGAGCCATCGTTGGCAGAACAACAAATTGAAATCCTTCGATTGGTCCGAAAAAAAGCTCCTACAGTAGTTGATCTTCTGACTAAACTACTACCTCAACTCGTAGATCAAGATCAGACCCATCATTTGTTTGTGAAAGAAATTGAGCAAATCGTTGCGATGCAATCGGATGAGGATTATGCGACAGAAATACTGCTCGCACTGGGCGAACACGCGACAGACGTACCTACAGTAGCCCGCCTTCAGAACGAAGCTGGAAATACATCTGAACTGGACCAACGTCAACAAAGTTTACTCAAGAAAATACAAACTGCCTCTCCATTTGAATTGTGGAATGATTGGGACAACTTACAGGCATTTTATGCAGCTAATCCTGTTTTTCAATCGAAAGAAAAAGAAGTCTTACAAAAGCAAATATTCAGACAGATTAAACGTCGCCATCAACGTAATCTATTGGAGTTTGCTAGTGTCCTACAGCAGGCTCAACAAAAAGTAATCAATGCACTAGAAGAAGCAACAACTACCGAAGAAGTAGAAGCGATTATACCACAAATAGAGACACTAGAACAACAACAGCTACAACAGGTGGCAGAAATAGTAGCGGCAGCACGAGAACCTGATATACAAACTGATTTTGAAGTCCTACAAAAGAATATTAAAAAACAAATAGAGCAAATCAAAAACCAACGTATTCGTAAGACCAATACCTTGATTGCTAATCAAAAACAAGACTTACAGAATCAAAAAGAAAATACGGCCATTCAAATTGAGCAGTTGGAGCAAGAACGGACTTTTGTACTGGATGAAATTCGTCAAGTAGAAGAGCCAGAGGAAGAAAAACAGCCTATTGTAAAAGCTCCTCGAAAACGTAAAAAAGTAGAAGCTCCACCAGAGCCAGATGTAGAAGAACCATTGCAAATCTACAATGCGGGAATTGTACTCCTTTGGCCTTATTTCTCTAGGTTATTTCGTATGCAAAACCTGATCAAAGGTAAAACTTTCGTGAGCGAAGAAGCTCAATTTAAGGCCATTCACCTGATACAATATCTGGCGACTGGACAAACCGTAGCTCCCGAAAATGAATTGGTATTCAATAAGATACTCTGTAATGTACCTTTGACCACACCAGTCCCTCTATCCGTAGAATTTACACCCGAGGAACTGAAACAAGCAGATGGACTACTATTAGGAGCGGCAGCTAACTGGCCCAAAATGAAAACCATGAAACCACCAGCTTTTAGAAATACTTTTTTGATGCGAGAAGGAACCATCGAACAGGAAGATGAAAAGTGGTTGATTAATGTGACTAAGAAACCTTTTGATATTTTATTGAAATCATTGCCTTGGGGTTTCACCTTTTTCAAATTACCTTGGTTAGAGAAATTTGTAAGTGTAGAGTGGAAATTGTTCTAAATAGGCTCTATTCTGAAGATTATTGAACCGATTGAAATAATAGTGGTTGAATGAGTATTCGTAGAGGATAATTGTTTGATATGGTATCAAAACAAGCAATTAGCTCTTATTTACAACTAAAAAATATAAAAAAAATATCATGGATAAAATCACTTGGCGTAGCCCATCTAACCTAGCTTTAATCAAATATTGGGGTAAACATGGAAGACAGTTGCCTCGCAATGCTTCTATTAGTTTCACTTTACAAGAAGCTTATACACAAACTACTCTTAGTTATGAAGAAAAAGAGGAAGATGATGGTCAAATCAATGTTGTTTTTTTATTTGAAGACAAACCCAATGCTGCTTTTGCAGCAAAGATAGAACGTTTTTTAGAAAGTATCTACGAGGAATATTTCCCTTTTTTGAGTGCCTATAAACTCTATATTACTTCTTACAACTCTTTTCCACACTCTGCGGGAATTGCCTCCTCAGCTTCTAGTATGAGTGCTCTAGCACTCTGCCTCTGTAGCATGGAGCGTCAAGTCAGTATTACTATTCCCAACGAAGAAATATTCTACCAAAAAGCATCCGATGTAGCTCGATTGGGTTCAGGGTCTGCCAGTCGCTCGGTTTATCCTCACCTAGCTCTTTGGGGGGAGACTGATTTAGCATCCGGTTCTTCCGATGAATATGCGATTCCTTTTGGGAACAAAGTCCATGAGATCTTTCATACCTTCCATGATGATATTATGATGGTTAGCAAATCCGAAAAAAGTGTTTCGAGTACAGCTGGTCATGCATTGATGGAAGACAATCCTTTCTCTGCCGTACGTTACCAACAGGCTTACGATAATATGAAAGTGTTATTGACGGCACTCCAAGAAGGAGATCTAGAAACCTTTGGACGTATTACCGAACAGGAAGCTCTACAACTGCATGCTTTAATGATGACTTCTAACCCTTCTTATATTTTGATGGAGGCCAATTCCATTGAGATGATTAAACGAGTAAGAGATTGGAGAGAAAAGACAGGAAATCAGCTTTATTTTAGCTTAGATGCTGGTCCTAATCTACACCTTTTGTACCCTGATGATATTAAGGAAGAAGTACAACTATTTATACAAAAAGAATTGCAGCCACTTTGCGAAAAAGGCGAATACCTACAAGATGTTGTCGGAAAAGGGGCTTACCAAATTCATGAATAATGGACACCACCAATCAACCACTAGCGGAACGTATGCGACCGCACACCCTAGCTGACTATATCAGCCAAAAACATTTGGTCGGTAACGATGGCATATTGACTAAGGTAATTGCCTCTGGCAATATTCCATCGTTTATCCTCTGGGGGCCTCCAGGCACAGGCAAAACCACCCTTGCTCAGATTATAGCAACCCAATCTGAACGTCCTTATTATCAATTATCTGCTATCAATGCGGGGGTAAAAGAGGTAAGAGAAGTGATTGCAAAAGCTAAAACACAACGTGGTTTATTTACCTCCAACAAACGCCCAATTCTATTCATTGATGAAATTCACCGCTTTAGCAAATCGCAACAAGATGCCCTCTTGGGAGCCGTAGAAAAAGGATTGGTAACTTTGATAGGAGCTACAACCGAAAATCCGAGTTTTGAAGTCATTCCTGCTCTGCTCTCTAGATGTCAGGTTTATATTATCAAAAGCCTAGAGAAGGAGGATTTGATTCATCTGCTCCAAAATGCCTTACAAAAAGATACCCAACTCGCTAAAGTCACTGTTGAGCTACAGGAAGTTGATGCTCTTTTGCGTTTTTCGGGAGGAGATGCGAGACGTTTGCTCAATGCTTTTGAGCTGGTCATTTTATCGGAAGGTAAAGCAAAAGTCACCCTAACTAATGAACTCGTTCTATCCAAGATACAGCAAAATACGGTTCGCTATGACAAGACAGGTGAACAACACTACGATATTGTATCCGCTTTTATCAAATCTATTCGGGGTTCTGACCCCAATGCGGCGGTTTATTGGTTGGCTCGAATGATAGAAGGTGGTGAAGAAGTCAAGTTCATTGCTAGAAGAATGATTATTGCTGCTGCAGAAGATATTGGTAATGCTAACCCAACTGCCCTAGTCATTGCGACCACTACCTTTGATGCCGTACAGGCCGTTGGTTTTCCAGAAGCTCGTATTATTCTTTCGCAATGTGCGACCTATTTAGCAGCTTCTGCCAAATCGAATGCTGCTTATATGGCTATCAATAAAGCTCAGCAATTGGTCCGTCAAACAGGGGATCAATCAGTCCCGATACACCTACGAAATGCTCCTACCAAACTGATGAAACAACTCGACTATGGTAAGGAATATTTGTACAGCCATGATTATCCAAATAATTTTGTCGCCCAAGAGTATCTCCCTAAACAATTGGTGAATACCAAACTGTATGACCCTGGACACAATACCCGTGAAGTAGCTCAACGCAAATATCTAAAAATGCTTTGGGGAGAGAAATACAATTACTAATCAGGTGCATCTAATATATCTTCCGTCTGCCTTTCTGCCATAAAAAGATTGTTGATTTTCTTTCTAATCAGAAAATTAAACCATAATGTAGTTATAAACCATACTAAATGAATCGAATACATCAAATACATATCAAATACACGCGGGTATAGCCACATCAAGATATTGACAAGCCCCAGACTGGTTCCACCCAAAATCAAAGTCAGTCCTCTTTTTTTTCCATTCAAGTCTACTTTAATCCCTACCAATATATTTAGTACAAAAACTATCATGGCAAAAAAAGCATAAAAAGAAACAAATTTATCTTCTAAATCATAATACATACTATAACTAGCTTTATCCTCTCCTATTATAGAGCTATAGATACAGTATACCTCACACAACATAGTTAATACAGTTGCTATGATATGAATTTGATACAGTTTTTTCATTTCGTATTTTTTAGTAATGAAGTAATGGCACAAAAGTAACCATAGCATGAAAAAATAACTAATTTGGATTAGTTGAAAGCATGAACGAGTGAATCCCTGAGGATAAATGTATAGAATACATTTAACAAAGTGAACCACTAGTGGGTAACGTAGCTTTAGCGAGCAAATGGTCAAAATTAGACTTTTTTTACTGCGGAAACATTTGTAAGATTATTTAAGATCAAATAACACCATTCTATCTATTTTGAACATCTCTGTATCTAAAAGCAATTATGTTACGATACTTTATTTATCTAATGCTAGGTCTTTGTTTATCTAGCCACCTGAAAGGACAAGCTCCATACAATGGCAGTATTACGCTCTCTTTTCCAAAACCTACTACTGCACAAAATAAAGCCTTAATCCAGTGGCAATGTACCAAAGGAAACTTACGCTCTTTCCCCTCTAGTCCGACCTATATGCATTCACCAAAAGGAGAAGATAAATATTCCCTAAACCTAGATTTACACCTAGAGCAAGACACCATTATTATTGACTTATTCCATAGAGAAGACAGTACACATCTATACTTATTAATATCAAACATCGCCTATCACTTCCATTACAATATTAACTTACCAACCTACAAGGAAGGCTTTTACGAAATAGATATTGCTGCCCTGAAAATACCTCCCCAACTGGGCAGCTCTTCTCCTATTCTACATACCACTATTATTCGTCCAGAATTACCAGCCATACAAAACCTTACCGTTAGAAAGTTATCCTACATACAAACTAACCCTAATCATCTTCCCTATCAATATTGGTATAAAGGGCATGAGCTTCGCCAAGAGGATTATTTCAAATTCCCAAATCAAGCCGCCATTGTCCATGCCTTCAAAAATGGATTTCCGAAAAAGATTGAAGCTACTTATCAGTACAGTGATTACAAAAATTTCAATAGTAGTTTCATCGAATTGGTGCTATATAAAGATTCCACATTCTCTATCAAACAACACCATACACCTTTTGACTTCCCAACCATGACTACTTACAGTCTAGGACTCTGGAAGTATACTAATCGTACGGATGAAATCATGATTCAATCTCCTCCTTTCTGGACCTTTGGGGACGTTCCTTTTTCTACTCTTCGCATCAAAGGAAAAAGACTCCTCCCTACTAAGAAATCTACTTACTTTTTCAATAAAAAATGCGTATTGATTCGTCAAGAGCATTAGCTTACGAATCAAACTACAAATCCTTCATTTCAGAATTAAGTAACCTCACAAAAGAAACCGTAGAATGAAAAGAGGGGGACTTTTAGTAGTTTGGAGGTAAAAAACGTAGCTTTAGCGGGTCTTGATTCCCAATTTACTTGGGAGCTAAAGCGAGGCTTTTTAACGAACAAAATGCAAAAAGTAGACTTTTTTCACTGCGGAAACATTTGTGAGGTTACTTAAATAAACGCTAAGTATCCAATAAATCATCTCGCCAATCTGCTTCTTTCATCATCTTGCCCCATTCAAATACAATCATTAGATTGAGAACAATAGCAATACCGAACCAAATAGCATGCATTGGGAATACCCGATGAATATTCCAAGTATCGGGTTGGTTAAACATTACTAAATTAGAAATAATAAATAATACTCCTACAACTAGCAGTGTCATTCCAACCAAAGGGGTTTCTTTCGACGTGAAATAACCTAATGTCATCGTAAAAACAAATAATATCAAAGATAAGGCACTATATTCAACGGTATATTCTAAACTTAACTCCTGATGTATCCGAACTGCTTGACGGCTAAATAGCAGTACCTTTCGCAGATCCATCACATAAAAAAAGCCAAAAAATCCCACAAGAAGAATAACTCCAATATGGAGTACGTGTACTTTTTTGAGAAAACTATCCATAGTAATTTATTAATGAGGTGATTAATTAAGAGCAGGTTTTAAAATTAACTTCAAGCTGCAAGTGCTTTATTTTAAATAACTTAATTCTTAAACATACTCTTGCTCAGCATCCAGTATATCCTGTTTCCATCTACTACTCTTCTTTCCCCACCGAGCCAGTACTATAATATCCAAGATAATAGCGATGATAAACCATACAAAATGAGCAGGAAATACTTCGTCCACCCCTAATGACCTAGGTTGAGATAACATAAATACATTCCAGATACTAAATCCAAAACCACCTAATAATAGTAAGCCGCCTATTTTTCGCATCCCTAGATATGTCTTATAACCTAGCCAAGTCGTATATCCAAAAAACAATATGGCTGCTATCCCATATTTGATGGTAAATTCTTCCCTCAAATCATAATAGGCACTTGCTGTTATTTTTAGCTCTTCGGGGGATATACTACCTAGACAATATAGTCCATAAAATGCTATCAGTATAATCCCAATGATATGAGCAATGTGTTGTTTCTTTATTCTTTCCATTTATTGTTTCTATAAAAAATAGCCTCGCTATCGCTATCAAATGTAATACCTATCTTTTTATCACTGAAAAAATTTAGCGGTCTTATTTAATTTTGTGTAGCTACTTAAAATGCGTATTTTTGTTGAAATTTTGAAAAAAGCCGCATTGTTTTTCGTAGAAGAAATCAAGCAATGCCAAATCATAGACCATGTCGAAGCTCGTAGAAGAAATTGGAAAAAGAAGAACATTTGCTGTTATTGCTCACCCAGATGGGGGAAAAACAACGCTAACTGAAAAACTCTTATTATTTGGAGGGGCAATACAGGTAGCTGGAGCTGTCAAATCTAATAAAATCAAGAAGTCAACTACTTCTGATTTTATGGAAATAGAAAAACAAAGAGGTATCTCTGTTGCTACTTCTGTCATGGGGTTTGAATATGATGGTTACAAAGTAAATATCTTAGATACTCCTGGTCACAAGGACTTTGCGGAAGATACTTATCGTACCCTGACTGCGGTTGATAGTGTTATTGTCGTCATTGACGTAGCTAAAGGGGTTGAGGAACAGACTGAAAAATTGGTAGAAGTCTGTCGCATGCGAGATACTCCTGTGATTGTCTTTATCAACAAAATGGACAGAGAAGGAAAAGATGGGTTTGACCTACTAGACGAAATAGAAGAAAAACTCAAACTAAAGGTCTGTCCTTTGAGTTGGCCTATTGGAATGGGACAACGGTTTAAGGGGGTTTATAATCTCTATGAGAAAAAACTCAACCTATTTGCTCCTAATACCAAATATGGTAATATTATGGAGTTTGATGATATTTCTAGTCCTGAACTTGAAGAACATATTGGTGAAGAATATGCCGATACGCTAAGAGAAGAAGCCGAAATGTTAGAGGAAGTTTATCCTGATTTTAATCATGATGCTTATTCTAAAGGACAGCTTTCTCCTGTCTTTTTTGGTTCTGCTATTAATAATTTTGGTGTCAAAGAGCTATTGGATTGTTTTGTCGAAATTGCTCCTGCTCCTATTGATTTCAAGACCGAAGAACGTATTGTCAAGCCTCTAGAAAATAAATTTTCTGGTTTTGTATTTAAGATACATGCCAATATGGATCCTCGTCATAGAGATAGGATCGCCTTCATGCGAGTTTGTTCTGGGACTTTTCAGCGGAACACCAACTACCTACACGTTCGTAATGGAAAAAAAATGAAGTTTTCAAACCCAACAACCTTTATGGCTTCCAAAAAAGAAATTGTAGAGGATGCTTACCCAGGTGATATCGTTGGATTATACGATTCTGGTAATTTCAAAATTGGAGATACACTCACAGAAGGTGAATCGCTACATTTTACAGGTATACCTAGTTTCTCGCCCGAAATGTTCAAATACATTGAAAATGCAGACCCTATGAAGTCAAAACAATTGGCAAAGGGAATCCGTCAGTTGATGGATGAAGGGGTCGCTCAGCTATTTACTAAAGTGAACAACAATCGAAAAATTATCGGAACCGTAGGACAGCTTCAGTTTGAAGTATTGCAATACCGTTTGGAACACGAATATACCGCCAAATGTCGCTACGAGCCTGTTATGCTCTATAAAGCTTGCTGGATCACAAGTGACAATGAGGAAAAAATGAAAGAATTTCATCGTAAAAAAGCCAACTTTATGGCAAAGGATAAAGAGGGTAGAGATGTCTATTTGGCAGAGTCTAGATGGATGTTAGAAACAGCTCAAGGAGATTATCCAGAGATTCAGTTTCATTTTACTTCTGAATTTTAGATTTCTTTTTAGTATCTTTCTATTGAATAATTAGAGCGAATTCATTTGTGCTAATTATTACTAAGAAATTTACACTCGCTTTTTTTACTAATCAACACGTACGGATACGCTCATGGAAAAACAAGAACTATTAGAGGCTCTAGCTATTGCCTTGACAGATAAACAACAATTGGAATTACAATTGCTCTCTAAGGAGGCCGTTACTGATTATCCAGAAGAAGCTTTTGGATATGCCTATCTATCAGAAGCTATGACACTAGAAGTACCTGCTAGATTGCCACAGGCGGAGGTAGCTCTAGCCAAGGCAGCAGAAATAGAACCTGAGAACATAGCTTATCTCATTCGTTTTGCAGAAATCAAAGACCGACAAGGTAAATTTGAAGATGCCCAAATTATTTGGACAAAAATATTATTGCAACAGCCAACTTATACACCTGCCTTATTAGCTATTGCTCATTATCAATTGAAATCCTACCAAGACTACCCTGAAGCACTCCGACTACTCAGCCAAGCTATTGAATTAGATGGCACCAATCAAGAACAATATCTGCTTAGAGCAGAGGCTCAGATAGGATTAGAAAACCATGAAGCAGCGTTAGAAGATATAGAAAAAGTACTTGCGAATGGTTTTGAATACATCGCTACTACCCTCAAAATAGATGCTCTCAAAGCATTGGGGCGTATAGAAGAGGCTTTCCCACTCTATGAGAGTATTCTTCAGCATAAGCCTGAGGATTATATCATGGCTCTTACCTATGGACAAGACCTCCTTAGTGTCAAGCGTTTGGACGAAGCTATTGCTAAAATTGAGCTAGGGATCCAGCTACAAGAAGCCCCTCAAGCCTCTCACTACTATCTACTAGGAGAAACTGCACTCGAAGCAAAACAGCTAGATAAAGCAATGGATGCCCTCGAGCAATCTATCCGCATTGATACCACCAATCTAGAGCCGTACACTTTATTGATCGAAGCCAAAATCAATCAAAAAGATTTTGAGGGGGCTATTGATACTGCTGATCAACTTCTACAACTCGCTGGTAATGATGAAAGTTTGATCGAACGAGCATCTATACAAAAAGGTATTGCTCTCATATACCTCAATAAACTGACAGAAGCCGAAGAAATACTAACCCCTATTGCTAAAAAAGAGGGATTAAGACAGAAAGAAGGTTACTATGGTCTAGGAATGGTCTACAAAGCAAAGGGGGACGATGCTAGAGCATATCGTTTCATGAAAGCTGCCAAACTATCCAACTATTCACCAGCGGAGGATTTCATTCGTATGGAACTTCAAGACTATACCGCTCAACTTCAAGCAGAAACCCTACAACAGAATGCTGCTGGTATAAAGAAAAATGCCGCATCTGCTGTTCTACAAAAAATGATTGGAAAACTCTGGAAGTTTGATCATATGGAAAGTGAGCAATTGAAAGAAATGCCTGCTGATTTCAAACAAAGACTTGAAAATAAAATGCAAAACATTTCTCTTTTACTCACTGAAAAAGGAGTTTTAATGGTTTCGGATGATGACGGAGAAAGATTAACTTATACCCTCAAAAAAGAAGGAAATAATGCTGTTATTGTAGATTTTGTCCCTCTCGACAAGTTTCCTCCTTATGCCGTCAAACTCAAACTGTCTGATAAAGGATTGGCTTTCAATAAAGAAAAGAATGAAATCATGCATTTTGTTGCTCAAGATCCAGCCACAGCTCCTTCTAAACTGATACAGAACTATCAAAATCATATTAAGAAAGAAGAGATTGCCTATTTAGGTACTGCCGCCGATACGGTTTTAGGTCAACTACTATAAATAAGTAGACTGACCAAAGAGCTTTTTTCTACATGCAAATAGAAGCTGCAAGTGTCTATCTCAGGTACTTGCAGCTTTTCCACTAATTGAACAATCAATATTAGATATTATCATGATAAACGAATACGTAGCTAAAACCTTTTATGGACTAGAAGGTGTGCTCGAACAAGAGTTAATAAACTTAGGAGCTACCCGTACTAAGCAACTAAAAAGAGCGGTAGCTTTTGATGGAGATTTGGCTTTTCTGTACAAAGCAAACCTAAACCTTAGGACAGCTCTACGCATTATGCAACCAATAGGCTCAGAGAAGGTTCGGAACCAAAACGAACTCTATGCTTTTGTAAAGAGTATTAATTGGCAGCGTTGGTTTACCAATGAAGAAACAATCGCAGTCTCTGCCAATGTATTTAAAGCTCCTGAATTCAACAACTCTGCATTTGTCGCTCTCAAAGTCAAAGATGCTGTAGTAGATCAATTTAGAGATTTGACAGGCAGACGCCCTTCTGTTGACAAAGATGAGCCGAATGTTCGTATTTATGTTCATTTGTACCAAGAAACCTGTACCATTTCGATAGATAGCTCAGGAGAATCGCTCCACCGTAGAGGTTACCGAAATGCAGGGCACCGAGCACCACTCAATGAGGTACTAGCTGCTGGTATGATTATGTTAGCAGGATGGGACAAAAAACAAACGCTCATAGATCCTTTCTGTGGCACAGGAACTATCCTAGTAGAAGCAGGGCTCTATGCCCATAATATTGCACCCAATATCCGTAGAGATAAATTTGGATTTCATTACTGGAAAAATTTTGACCGTAAACTTTGGGACAAAGTCTGGATGGAGGCTCGTGCCAATGAATGTTCTTTTGATGGACGATTAATTGGTGTCGATATTTCAAAAAAAATCATTCAGTTTACGAGAGAGCATGTTACCAATGCTAATGTGGATGACTCGGTTCGTCTAATGGCAAAATCCTTTGTAGATTTGATGCCTCCTAGTAGTGGTGGTTTAGTCATTACCAATCCTCCTTATGGCGAACGAATGGACTTTGTGGAAGTAGAAGAACTTTATACACAAATTGGAGACAAACTAAAGGCAGATTTCACAGGGTATGATGCTTGGATTATTAGCTCACTCGAAAAATTCAATCGTTACATAGGACTCCGTCCATCCAAGAAAATCACCTTATTTAATGGTGGCTTGGAGTGTCGATTCCTGAAATATGAATTGTACAAGGGAAGTAAACGAAAAGATGTAGAATCCAAAGCTCGCTCATAAGTATATCAAAATAGGTTGAAAATTAGCTTAATTTTCAACCTATTTTAATATACTTTACCTCTTGAAAGTTTTTAATGGTTCCATCCATCCCCTTGATCTGTATCTTTCTGGCTGTAATATAATCTTGCCTCTGCTTTTTGTATCTCTCTATCCAGTATGAGCTTCGCAATCGCCTGATGGGGTGGCTCAATTGCTGTAGGAGCGAGTGCTTGATGTACTTTAGGCTCATTAATATCCAAGCGGTAGAGTACATAAAAAAGATGTTCCATATTAGTATCTAGCCAATGTTTGACTTGTTCTCCTATGAAATGGAGTAATTCCTCTTCCGTTACATCTTCTGGTAATACCTCTTCCAGCTCAAAGTCTTTTTGGATAAACCAAGTCGTTTGTTGCAATACCAAATCGGTGTTATTATGCTTCATCATCTTGTTTATTTTGCTGATGAGGAAACGTAACGATAAAAGTACTACCTTGTCCCAGTTCACTCTTGACATCAATCGTACCGCCATGAGCAGTCACTATGGCCTGCACATAACTCAGTCCTAATCCAAAGCCCTTAATATCGTGCAAATTACCTGTGGGTACACGATAAAATTTATCAAAAATATGCTTGCGAGCTTCTTTACTAATTCCAAGCCCATTATCCGCTATTTCGATTTGTAACCCGGTACTTGTATTTTTGGTACGAAGTGTAATATGTGGTTTTTCAGGCGAATATTTATTCGCATTATCCAGCAGGTTATGGACGATATTCGTAAAATGGGTCTCATCCGCTTCGATAATAGAATTATCTGCTTCCAACTCTAAGGACACCTGCCCCCCTTTTTGTTCTACTTGAAGAGCAATTTTTTCAGCCGCATTCAGTATCACATCATCCGCATACACCTCAACTAGGTTCAACTTAAATTCCCGTTTATCAATACGAGCCATTTGGAGTACCTTCCCTACTTGACTATTCATTCGTTTATTCTCCTCTTCTATTATATTGACAAATCGCATCGCCTTATCAGGTTGTCCTTTCTTGATCCATTGTTTGATCGTATTGGTTGCTATAGTAATCGTAGCAATAGGTGTCTTGAACTCATGTGTCATATTATTCAGAAAATCGTTCTTCATTTCTGAAAGTTTTTTCTGGGTCAATATCACATTGATCGTATAGTAGAAACAGAAAATAACAATACTAGTAAATAAAATAGTACTCAAAATACTAAACCATAAATCGCTCCACAGGAAGCTACTCTGCTGAGGAAAATCAATATATAGTTTAGCAATTTGCTCATTCGAGCTCGGAAAAAGACTAGCTGAATATTTGAAGTTTTCTGGCGTATCGTAATTCTTTAGATCCTCTTTACAAACCGAATTGTTAATCACAAAAGAACGTTCTTTTTTAGAAAAAATAGCATAAGCATAAGGTGTTGTGATCCCTTTTTCGTACAACTCTTCTGCAAGCATTTTATCCAATGATTGGATGCTCACTCTTTTCTTGATAGGAATATCTTTGACAATACCATGATGGACAAAGTAGCGTTCAAAATAACGCATAAACTCCTTTTTATTATTCCCTTTTTTCCAAGTTCTGACCGTCTCTTTGGTTTCAAAACGATGGGTTAACTTTTGCATATCTCCCATAGACAATGTGTCTACATTAGAAGCCTGCCGAGTGGTTGCATCAAGTTCGAGATGGTCGGATATTTCCTCTACCTCCACGATAGTTGCTAATTGACTGGCATCATTGACATTGAGGCTAGTCAATCTTGGCAAATCATAGGTGTTAGCAGTTTGTTCGATCTCCTTTTGCTCTAGTTTAGAGATGATATGGTCTAGGGCATTGTGAATTTTGTTGTCAAATAGCTCCTGATTCAGTCGATAAGATGAAACAATAGAATAAATTTGCATACCCAATATCCCCAAGAGTGCGAGACTAACCAGCAATACTATTTTCCAGATTGCATTTTTTGTCATGATAAGACCGTTTTTGTGTATTGATCGATTGTTGTCGCCAATCGTTTGGCGGCGGTAGGATAAAACCTAAACCACATCTCCGGTTCGAATATTTCTAGCTCTGACACTGCTAGTTGATTGTCATTGTCCCAGACCAAGTCAACCCGAGCATACAAAGGTAATGAAGGACATGCCTTTACCGCTCTTTGAGCCAGTTCGATGGCTTCGGTAGAAGGGGTATAAGTGGCTACTGTACCACCAAAATCATCTTGCACTCTAAAATCGCCCTTCTTTGCCGTTTTCAGAACCGCATGTGTCACTTCTCCTCCTATGAGCATGAGTGCGATCTCTCCTTTAGTAGTAATATTGGATAAAAAAGGTTGCAACATGAGATCTTCTTCTGCTATCAATTCTTGAAAAATCTGCTCATGACTCGCCCAGTCTTCTGGTCTCAATTGATAGGTATGCCTTCCTGCTGCCGAAATAGTTGGTTTCAATACGGTATGCTTCCAGTCCAACTCTTCGTGCAACTGTCTCAATGTAGTTTGTGTTCCCTTCGAAATGTAATGTGTAGGAGGAATGCAAATTCCCCTGTCGTTCAATTCTTTCAAATAATGCTTATCACTATTCCAATAAATCTGAGGTAATGAATTGATAAAATGAACTTTGGTACGAGTTGATTGGAGCCACTGACTAAATGCTTCAAATTTCTGAGCATAATCCCAAGGTGTTCTGAAAAGAGCAAAATGAGTTGTTGTCCAGTCAAAATCACTAGACCATGCTACCCGATTGACCCGAAAACCTAAGTCTTCTAATGCCGATTGAACCAACCCATCTTCATCTAGTACTTGCTGTATATACCAATCTACCTCAACAGGGTTCTCATAAGCTACTGCCGTAATCAGTGTAATGTCGTATTGTTTCAAAATATTATCTGTTGTTTTTTGAAGAAATTAAAACGCTAAACGCCATCTCCACGTAATTTCCTGAAACGCTTACGAGCTTCTACCGTGAACAAAGACCCTGAATGATCAAATAAGATTTTTTCGTACAATTCCATTGCTTTTTTAGGGTCATCCAAATACTTTTCGTGTATTTCTGCCAATTTAAAAATAGCATTGTCTACTAAAATGCTCTCTGTATACTTTTCAGGAATCTGGGTCAATAGATCTACTGCTTTTTCATAATTCCTTTCCTTGAGTGCAATTTTAGCTTTTACAAACAAAATATCGTCATTGAGTCCATGTTCGGTAAACTGCGTTGCCAAACTATCCATTACCTCTATAGATGCAGCATCCTTATTCTGAAACATCAGTAAATCTGCCTTTGCAAATAACTCCATCGGGCGAGCAGAAGTATCCAGTGCATAATGATCCATGATAAACACTCCCAAATCAATCGCATCATTAGAAATCAACTCTGAGGTCGATCCTTTGAGGACATCTAATTGATCCTGTGCCCAATCAAAATCTCCTTTATAGTAAGAAAGTTTAGCGTTTTTGAACCGAGCTAACTCACCTAGTGGAGCATCCTTCATTTCTTTATCTACTTGCGAATACAGAAGAGTAGATTCCCATACTTCTCCTTGCATCAAATAATAATCTCCTAGATCTATTTTAGCTCTATTTTGTGCCAATCGAGAGAGGCGAGGCATTTGGATCACTTGATCCAATATAGTCGTAGCTTTTGCCAAATCTTTGATATAAAATGCTTCTAGTTCAGCCAACTCTTGCATAATAACAGCTGTATTATGACTACGTCCAAATTCATTTAGAAAGTCCTCATACTCTGCTTCTAACCCTCGCAACTCGTCCATCGTATAAGCATAGCCATCCAATAACCGTGTCCGCTTAGCAGCCAACATCTTTTGTTTAGCATCAATATAATAAGGACAGTCCAACCCTTTCTCTGTAATAATATATTCATAGCCTGCAATAGCACTTTCGTAGTCTTTTTCTCGTACAGCAATCTGTGCTAGACCAAAAATACGAGATCCATTCTCCCCCAAACGCTTGTCCAACGCTTTTGCTTGACGCAATGCTGATTTGAAATTATTCTGCTGCATATGTACCCAAATCATCATTTCTGGGTAAATCGTCTGATCTGCTTTTTTCTGTATGCGTTCATACAGTTGTTTTTTCAGTTCATCAAACCCAGCTTCCTGCGAAAGTTCTCGTTGAAAAAAAGCTTGGATATTGGTCATTCGATTAGGCAAATACTCTAAACTACTCAAATAGCTATCAATCATTTTAGGAATATCCCCCTTCTGGCGGTACACCATTCCCATTTCGTAAGCAAATACATCCTTTACCTTCATCAATTTAGTACCTCGTTCATAGGTACTAATAGCATAGTCATAATTTTTATTATTACTAAATGCCTTGGCTAAACGTACAATTTGTACTTGGCTCTCTGGTAATAATTTAATCGCTTTATCGTATTGTTCACCTGCTTTTTTGAGATCACTCTGCCGCTCAAACAATAAACCATAATTGACATACCGCTCCACTTTTTCTGGAGCTGCTTTGATCGCTTTTTTGACCATTTTCTCCCCTGTCTTGTAGTCTTCTAATTCTAGTAAGGTCGAAAAGTATCGTTCGAAATAATAGTCATTCGCTCTATTACGTTCGTGTAATTCTTGATACAAAGCCGCCGCTTTTTCAAATTCTCCATCTTGATAATACTTTCGAGCTAAACTAGCCGTCTGGGCTTGTAGCTGTATTGTTATCAATAAGCAAATCACAAAAGACAATATATTTTTCATAATGAATATTAGTTGTATCCAATAGGGATCCCTGTTTTCGATAGTAAAAACTCTAGCTTTACAATTTACACAAAAAAGAAAGCAAAGGCTATTTCATGTTCTCCCAATAACTAAATTTTAACGGCAAAGATAACGCCACTAGTGACATCGCTCTTCCCATGTGGCTTGGTTGCCAATTGGCAGGCTATCTTTTTCGAACATTTCGAGTGCATATCCAAAACTCTGACAAGCCTTGACCTTTTGTCCTAATCGAAATTGAATTTCGGCAAGCATTTCCCAATAATTAACTGGCGTCACCCCCTTGTTAATGACTATAAATTTGTTTATATCTGCTAATGCTTGCTCATTGGCATCCAATGCCAAGAGACATAACATTCGGTTATAGTAACCTTTTCCATTCTCATAAGTTTCCTCTTTATTGATAACCACCGTATAATTATCAATCGCCTTTTGTGCTGCCGAGGGAATACTATCTGTTATATACTGCTGATGATAGAGTTTTCCCAAATGATAATAATTATCCATATTATCTGGATCTTGGGCAATCATTTTTTCCAATTGTTCTGCCAAATCTCCTGTAGACATTTGTTGTTGTTTCCCTTGTGCCAGTTGCATTTGCACTTTAGGATCTCTTGCCATCATTTTTTCTAATTGTTCGGAAGTAAATTCAGGAAAATCATCTGCTTCTGTTGCTGGCGGTTTACTATTACAAGCTGTTAAAAATAGTATAAGAAGCACTAATCCTAGGTATGGAGGTCTCATGTTTAATAATAAAATTTTATATCTTTGGTTATGGTAATTAAATGTTGATTTCCAACGGTGGGTGGTTAATTTTTGTTGAATTGTTAACTGTTGATTTGTTGATTTTCCAATCGTGGATGGTTAGTTTTTAATTTAGGTTACTTTTTATCAAAAGATCTATTAACTATTAGACATTATTATTCTCCCCAAATATACCAAACTGGTTGTTAAACCTCTCAAATAGTCTCTAAATAACATTAGTTTTATGTATTTCAATGAATGGCTTTCTTATAGTATTGCTTGTTTGCTCCTATGGATAGGTAGCAGTCTATCCGCTCAGTCTGATACGACTCTACTCGCTTATGAGGCGATCAATGAGAACCTTTTTGTGCAGACCAAATGGAAATACACCTACACGACACATGCCGAGAGTAATACCATTATTCATAAGGCTGATGAAGACTATGCCTACTTTGTTTTTTTCAAATATGACTATACTTACCAGACCTATCTGAATGGTAAATTTATGGGGGGAGATTGGAAACTCAATGCTGCACAAAATGAAGTACAATACAATTTTAGAAACATAGACTGGTGGCGAATTGCCAGTTTTAACCAAGAGGTGCTAGTACTGGAATATACCATGAATCGAAAGTCATCTTATCGCTATCACTTTGTACGGGTCACTAATGAGGAAGCTCCTTTTCAGCGTTCGCCCAATGATTTGCCTGATGTGGACGTTGACTTAGTCAATCCCCCTAAAGAAAGTAATGACTATC
This sequence comes from uncultured Aureispira sp., assembly GCA_964404215.1. GTDB lineage: Bacteria > Bacteroidota > Bacteroidia > Chitinophagales > Saprospiraceae > Aureispira. The sequence continues at coordinate 49,705 of CAYOJF010000023.1, forward strand.
TAGCTTTTTTGGAAAGAAGAGGGGTGAAATACAACCAAAGCAAATGGGAAAGGCGAAAAGCTAGAAGAGCTAAAAGAGCTCTAAAACGCCGTGCCAGACTCTCTAAAACAGAAAAAGGGCGACAAAAATTAGAAGATGAGGAGCCTAAAGAGCTCTTACAAGTAGAACTCGTAGGTGGTGGATTTTTCGGTGGGGTAGACCCTGTCTATCGCAATATTATTCTGATCAAAACAGATGGTAGGGTCATTCAAGAATATGAAACAGCTTTACATGGTCTTCGTGTATCCAAACACAATATAGAAAGAGATTCGCTAGAGCGGTTAGTAGATTATATCCTTAAGAAGGATTTCTTTAATTTCGATCAAGTCTATACCTGTGATAACCAATTCTGCACCAAAAAACTGAGCAGCAAACCTCGCCCCATTGCTCTACGAGTAGCTGTTACCAAAGGTCCTAGACGAAAAATTGTCACGATTCCAATTTGGGATGGTCAAGGCATCCAAAAATCTGTCATCAACTACCCTCCTGCCCTAGATGATATCGTCCGTGCCATACAGACGATTACGACGCCACCTGTAGAATAAAAAAATAGGAAACTACCTCTCGGCAGCTTCCTATCCTCATTTTTTATTTCACCTCTTTCTGAGCTATCGTTGTAGGACTACTTTTTCTTGTAGAATACCTTCACTCGTTTGTATTTTGATGAAGTACGTTCCATTTTCAAAATCATTTAGATTTAGCTGCTGCTCTTCTTCTAGCTGTTTAGTTTGTAGGACTTGCCCTAGGGTATTGAATATTTCTAGGCTACCTGTTAGAGGCTGTTCTAGATTAATAATACCTGTGGTTGGATTAGGGAATAATTTCAAATCTAATTGTTCTGTTTGATTTACGGTACCTATACTAGATGGTAGAGCTATATTTTCATAATAGCCCTTATAGGGAATCCCGCTAAAAAAACCTGAACCAAAAATATCTAAATCTCCATCTCCATCTATATCTACTAGTTGTATACCCGTTTGCACTGAATCTTGCTCTATTTGACTATAAGGACTTTGTGCATGAGGCACTATAGTGTAACTGGGTGCGGTTGCAGTCCCAGTATTCCTATACAAATCAGCTCCATGTGGGGATATATAATCTAAATCGCCATCCCTATCTTGATCATATAGCAATCCGCCTCCAACTATCTCAACAGTTGCAGTATGGGTTGGAAATGGGTTAGCAGCATCATTCTTTAGAAAAATTGGGTTAGTCGCTGTACCTGTGTTCTCATAATAAACTTTTTCATACGGAGCAAATATTTTAAACGTTGAATGATAATAAGCATCCATATCTCCATCTCCATCTACATCTCCAAAGGAAACTGAAGAGAAGGCTACTCTATCTGTATGATAATTTAAACTATCCAATGGATTCATACTCCCAGTCCTTAAAACAAAATTGAATGAGGCAGCTGTTCCTATGTTTTCATAGTATTTCATTCCATCTGCTGAATATGTATAAATATTGAGATCATACCTACCTGCTGACATAAAACAGTCTAGGTCTCCATCAGCATCTATGTCTACAAATTTAGTCCAGTGAAGATGCTGTTCATTACTAAAAATAGATGTTCTTTCCAAAAAGTCAGGACTAGTCGCTGTTCCTACATTTTCATAAAAATAGTTTGGCTTTCCAGAATTTGCAGAATAAGTGTCTACATCCACTCCTATCACATCTAAATCTCCATCTCCATCTATATCTACAAAAGTATTGAAATCACCCTTGAATGTATCTACTGGATTATTGACACCAGATTGATTCAAAAAAGGTACCTGCCCCACTGCTGGCGTAGCCATAGCTACAGCTGCTCCTACTACTGCCACCATACCCAACTTCTTCATCTGCAAGGTATAGCTTGTAAATTTATCCAATAGCTGCTGCTGCTTATATTGAGTATATTCATAAAAACGACCTGTAGAGAAAGCTTTGTTGAGTTTCTTGGTCAGTTTTGTGTATTGTTTTTGTAAGTAAGTTGGATTTTTCATGTTTTTGATTTTTTGATTCCAATACCACTCAAAGTGAGCGATAAGAAGACCAAAATACATCAAAAAAAAAAAAAAAATACAACTTTGATTGTTATAAAAACAGCCGTTAGTCCAACTTAGTTAATCCTATTAGTTTTGAAGCATACATTAGTCACTTTTACCCTCTTCAATTGCAACAAAAAAAAAATTAACAAATCATTGTAACCCCTACTCGTCCTAAAAACCTTACTTTTGGTATTCTTTTGGCGTTTACAGTAGTTAGGAGCGTATCTAATTTAGATATACGCTCGCCTCTCATAAGAATCAATTCTAAAGCGAGGTAACCCAAAAGGTAATTTATCAAGTTTCAAATATCTAATAATCATAATGAAGCACTTTCTTTTAATTAGTAGTTTACTTTGTTGTATCAATATCTTCACTGCTCAGGGACAACGACAACAAGTCGACAAAGTCATAGCGGTAGTAGGAGACAATATTATTCTTCAATCTGAAGTAGAAGCACAACACAAAATTTTCAGTAGTCAGAGCCAAGGAACAGCCCTCCCCGAGAATGTTCGCTGTATTATACTAGAGCAACTGCTTGCTAATTCTCTCCTACTGTCTGAAGCAGAAAGAGATTCGCTAGAAGTTGGGGACGAAGAGGTACAAGTACAACTTGACTCCAGAGTTACTCAAATATTACAATACATGGGTAATGATGTAGAAAAATTCAAAGCTTACTACAATATGCGTCCTTCTGAAATGAAGGATTTTATGAGAGATCAGATGAGAGATCAATTATTACTTCAGCGTATGCAGCAGCAAATCATGTCCTCTATCGAAATTACTCCCAAAGAAGTGAAAACTTTCTTTGAAAAAATTCCCAGCGATAGTCTTCCTTATTTCAACTCTGAAGTAGAAGTAGCTGAAATTGTAGTCAAACCAAAAATCAATGCAGTAGAAGATGCAAGAGCACGCAAGTTAGCTCGCAACCTTTTACTACAGATTGTAGAAGATAGTGTTGATTTTGCTATTTTGGCAAAAAAATACTCTGATGATCCAGGTTCAGCAGCATTGGGAGGTGATCTAGGCCCTCAGCCTAGAGGTACTTTAGTACCTGAATTTGAAGAAGCTGCTTACCAACTCAAAAAAGGAGAAGTTTCTGATGTGGTCAAATCTGAGTTTGGGTACCATATTATCAAGCTAAAAGAACGCTTGGGAAATACCATCCACTGTAGCCATATTCTGATTCGTCCTTCTATCACCGTAGAAGATAGAGAAGGAGCCTATGATTACTTGGATAGTATTAGAAATCTCATTGAAATGGACTCCCTCAGCTTTTCCAAAGGAATCGCTACTTTTTCGGAAGAAGAGTTTTCTAAAACCCGTGCAGGTCGTGTCATGAATCCAATGACAGGTTCTGCATTCTTTGAGTTGGGAGATGTCCCTACTGATATTTATTTTGCGATTGATGGATTGGACGAAGGAGCTGTTTCTAAAGTAATCGAATACAAAGCCCCTGCTGGTGGTACTCAATTCAGAATCGTAAAATTACTCAATCGTACCCAACCACACGTTGCCAATCTAAAAGACGACTACTCTAAAATACGTCAGGCAGCACTCGAAGAGAAGAAGAGTCGATATATCTCTGAATGGGTAGACAAAAAAATAAAAGATAATTATATCGAAATAAAAGTCGATAACCTAGGAGCTAAAGCAGATGAAACCACTGCCTGTGATGGGATACAAAAATGGTTGAATGTCAATGTTCTCCGCCCATAACCATGCCCTTAAATAATTTTTAACAATAGATAAAGCTAAGTTTGCTATCCTTTTTTTATAAATTGTTGTTCTGATTGGAGAAAACCCATAGGGCGGCTCGAAAATAAAGCCTGCTCTCAACTAATAAACAAACAAATGAACTATAAGAACGAAGTAGATGCAGTAAAAGGATTGGAAGAAGCCTACCAAAAACTGCGTTCGGAGATAGGTAAAGTTATTGTTGGACAAGAAGATGTGGTAAAAGCTGTCCTCATTTCACTCTTTTGTGATGGGCACAGTTTACTCGTTGGTGTTCCTGGATTGGCAAAGACCTTATTGGTCAATACCATTTCTAAAGCCCTAGATTTAGAGTTCAAACGAATTCAGTTTACTCCGGATTTGATGCCATCTGACATCACTGGTTCGGAGGTAATGGATGAGAGTAGAAATTTCAAATTTCACAAAGGACCTTTGTTTACTAATATTCTATTGGCAGATGAGATCAACCGTACTCCTCCTAAAACACAGGCAGCACTCTTAGAGTCGATGCAAGAACGTAGTGTCACAGTAGGTGGCAACCGTTACTTGTTGCCAAAACCATTCTTGGTACTCGCTACACAAAATCCAATTGAGCAAGAAGGAACTTATCCGTTACCAGAAGCTCAATTAGACCGTTTTATGTTCAATATTTTCCTACACTACCCTAGCTATGAGGAAGAAGTAAATATTGTTAAAAGTACGACTTCTGGAATCAAACAGGAAGTAAATTCTGTCCTGACAGCAGAAGAAATTATGTATTTCCAAGCATTGATTCGTAAAATTCCTATAGCAGACAATGTACTAGAATACGCGGTTGGGATTGTCAATAAATCAAGACCTAACTCTGCTATGGCTACGACATTTGTCAACAACTATATCTCTTGGGGAGCAGGGCCTCGTGCGTCTCAATCCTTAGTGGTAGCGGCTAAATGTCATGCTGCAATCAATGGTAAATTTTCGCCAGATATAGAAGATGTCAAAGCAATCGCTAAATATGTTTTACGACACCGTGTTGTTCGTAACTACAAAGCAGAAGCAGAAGGTATTTCTATAGATGATGTTATTCAGAATCTATTTTAGAGTAAGTTTGAATAAACTTTATTGAAGAGGAGTCATTCCATGTATGGAATGACTCCTCTTTTCTTTCTATTTGGATTTTTATTAA
>CAYOJF010000024.1:0-9813 GCA_964404215.1 uncultured Aureispira sp.
TCTGGTATACTTGGTACCCAAACTACTCCCGAAATCATTTCGTTTGTTCTTCCTGCTTGTAGCACAAAAGGGCCTGAAGTATGGAGGAATCTCTGGTCTAACCCGTTTAGGCTTTCACTACACATAGACCAAGCATTAGCCCCCGTTTTGTCGGGGAAAGAAGGGAATACATAGGGGGTAGGGACGGCATTAGGATTACCGGGGTCATATCCATCTCCACCAACAGTAATAGGGGTTCCATTAGGCCAAAAGCCTGAAATTAAGCGGTAAAAACCCAGTGCAGAAGATGGATCTCCTTTAGGGTCAGAAGCACTATTGATATGATATTGGAAAGAAGACAAACCTATTTGATCACCAGCAGAATCTAAAGGACCTCTAAAATAATCTACTCCTAATGCAGGTACTACCCGACCATAACCAGGGAAACCTGTCAAACAAGTACTTTCATCTTCAATATCTTGATTATAAACATAACCCATGCCGGTAGCGGTATCACAGCCAATATAGTCGTCAGTAGGGCACCCTAATGCAGGATCAGTCCACAGCGAAAAATAGGTGTTATTGAGTGCTAGTTTATTTCTATTTAATAATTTGTAACGATAAAAAGTCATATCGTTAATAGCATCAGTAGTGGCGTAACTAAATGCCATTGCTTGCAATTCCATTTGCATAGGGATACCACTCGTATGACCATGCAGGTCACCATTATCATTATACACCCACCAAATCATCTGATCGGCATAAATAGGACTATTGTAGTCGCCTTGATCGCAACCAACTACTTCAATAATAGGGTGATCTCCATCATAAGGGTTGTATATACCATCCATATTAGCATCTATAAAAGGAGCTAAATCTTGATTGTATTGCTCAATAGCAAAACCATGAACAGCATTAAAGTTAGGATTGCCTCTTCCTGGCCATCCTAACAATCCTTTGGAAGGAGCATTGTCTACCCCTGGACTAAGTGGATCTAGGAAATCGGCTCGAAGATTATCTATATCTTCTCCTCTTACTTCAAAATGTTTGTCCCATCGTTCACAATCTGGTTTATCAATAGTTCCAGTATTGGGATCTAGAGGACCTGTCCAATAGTCATTTCCTCTACTTCGATAGGTTTGAGCAGCTAGAATGAGGTTTCCTCCGTCATCATAAGCCCCTAACCAAATAGCTCCTGCAAATAAAGCCGAAACTTGTGGTTCGCCTGAGGCTGGATCTACTTTAGGGACTACATAATGAGATTGATTGCCATCCCACCAAATATCTCCTCCTGCTCTCAGTCGAGCACGGACATTATTGACATCAATATCTGTCTGAGATTGAGAACCTGTACAAGCACTACGAAACGAAGTACTTGGCGGCGGCGGAGTCGAACCTTCCAATGGCTGAGCGGTTAAGATAAAAGGAAATAGCAGTAGGAAAGTTAGGTAGAGTATTTTTTTCATGTGTTTTTGCCTATTTTGCATTAAAAATAATGAAATTATTTATAAGTACACTGTAGGAAGCGACTCAAAGCTATTCAGATATAATAATACCTTAGGATTTGGGGTTAAGTATCAAGTCAAAATTAATGCATAAAAAAATCAAGCGATATTTTTGTATCTAATTTCGTTAAAAAGCCTCGTGATAGCTAGGGCTATCCCTGTGTTTTTTGCCTCATTATATAGCAAAAATCTCTGTGATTTTACTTATCATTTATTCTGCCCTGCTACTTATAATTAATCTATAATACATTAAGCAAAAATCAAATGAAAAGAATATTGGTAGCGGTTACAATTTTTTTGAGCAGTATAGTAGTATCGTGTGAGGAAACGAAAAAATATACATTGGTTGATTTAGAAAATAACACTTTGAATCAATTAGAATTGAGGGTAGAGAAAGAATTGGATAGCGAAAAATTAGAGAAAATATTAGAAAAACTATCCTTAAGAGATACCCTGAAAATCATTAAGATACTAGAGGCTCCTAATGCTACTTTGAATGATGTTTCTTATGGGTTGTATTACTTGGCGAATAGTCATGCAGGGCAGGGGCAGATGAATCGAGCTAAATATTACCACACGATAGCGACAGAAAAATATTTGAATCCACTTTCTATGCTAAAGTTAGCCCAACTGTATTTTGATGGGATGGAGCATGCTAGTTTGCAGGTAGAGCAAGATTACGTGAAGTCATATATTTATTTGCATCAGGCAATGGAGGTGCTAACTGAAATCACAGGTAATAATAGAAGTCATATTTTAGCACGAAATACTAAAGATTATGACATGTATCTATTAGAAGAGTTAGGCAAAAAATCCAAAGAAGGGATATTTGATGAAAAAGTAGTTAGAGATCAACTACGCAAAGATTTGCCTCCTATGTTGGAGCAATTGAAAAAGATGTATCACCTAGAAGAAGGAGAGTAATCGCTTTATTTATTGGCTTGTGGAGCTTTTTTCCAATCAATGTAAGTTGCTTCTAGTTTTTCGACACGCAGTTGTAGCCATGCTTTTTGGATACCTTTTTTTTCTGTTTTATAGGTAACTATTCTATAGAGCGTTTGTTTTGATTGGTAACCAATATTTTGGTACAAATTTTCTACTTTAGCATCATAAAACTCATCCTTGAAGGGGCCAGAATCTTTAGGAATTTCTACATCCATAAAGCTTGCTTCTTTTTGAGCAATAAAATCATGAATGACTTTATTGACTACAGCATCTTTTCGACCATTTTGCCAAATGGAAAAAGCACCTAAAATGCCAACAATACCTAATACGAAGAGTCCTATTTCCATAGTGTTTTAATGTAGAAAGCTATTTGAGTAGTGTATGTTTGGGTGAGTAGTTTTAGTTACATAATAAATTGTAATAAGTAATACTTCTTACCCTGTTCGGAATAAATCTTATCCCAAAATAAGAAAAAAAATAAAATTTTACAATCTAAAAACTAACCGCACTTATTTTATTCTAGGAGCTGGATGATTTTCTATGATACCATTCACTATTTTTTGTCCATTTCCATACGGAGGACATAATGGCATCAACATCATATTGTGGTGTCCAGCCTAGTTTTTGAGCGGCTTTGGTGTAATCTGCATAAACAGCGGCAACGTCTCCAGCTCTACGAGGACTAATCGTGTAGTCTATTTTCTGTCCAGTTGCTTTATCAAAAGCATGAATGAGTTCGAGGATGGTTAACCCTTGCCCAATGCCAATATTAAACACGTCACAATTTTTCTCTTGTTGGTTGGTTTGTAAGTAACTTAATGCTTTGGTGTGGGCGTTAGCGACATCCATCACATGGATATAATCTCTAATACATGTCCCATCCCTAGTGTCATAGTCATTTCCTGCCACGCCAAATTTACCTCTAATTCCCAAGAGACATTCTATCATAATAGGAATGACATTATAAGCTCCTTCCTGTGGATATTCGCCTAGTTGACCACTAGGATGAGCTCCTGCAGGATTAAAGTAACGTAACAGAATACTATTTACAGTTGGATTAGCAATAGCAAAATCTTCTATTATTTGCTCACTCATCTGTTTGGTAGTAGCATAAGGAGACTGTGCTTTTCGCATGGGGGTACTTTCTACAACAGGAAGCTCTGTACTGTTGCCATAGACAGCACAAGAAGAAGAAAATATAAAGTTAGGAATTTTATATCGCTGAATACCTTCTAATAGATTGAGAAGGCTAGAAATATTATTTTGATAATATTTGAGAGGACTAGTAACCGATTCAGGAACAGATTTATAGGCTGCAAAGTGTATTACACCTGTTAAATCTGGATGTTGTTCTAGTACATCGAATAGAGCTTCTTTATCACTAATATCTACTTGATAATGAGGTACAGACTGTTTAGTAATAGACTGTATTATATCTATAATATGCTTACTCGAACGTATATTGCTATCTACACAGATGGGGTGAAACCCATTATTAATCAAATCAATGATGGTGTGACTACCAATGTAGCCACACCCTCCTGTTACTAGTATCTTAGACATTATATTATTTCGTTATTTCTAAGGAGAATGTTGGACAACCTTGTCCTGTTTTGCAGCTAGACATTCCTGCCAAAATTGTAATGGCAAGTGCCAAGGCAATAATTTTTTTCGTTGCTTTCATCTGAATATAATATTTGAATAGAAATTATTGCTTTCATTTGGACTCTTTTGTGCGAAAACGATTTTTAAAGAATCAATGATAGGTGTAATTTCTTTGTTTTAGAATAAGAGAAAAAGGATAAATGAGTACTTTTACCACTGAGGACAGCCACAACCAGCCTTACAGCTAGAAATTCCTATCATAATGACTAGTGCTAAAAGCATTAAGAGCATTTTTTGTGAATTTTTCATATTGTTTGTTTTTTTTTCGATGAAGTGATTCTAACCGTTCATTGTGTATGAAATGAATGAAAAAAAATCATTTACAACATCAAGAAACGGCTTAAATAACTTCGATAAACCAAGATAAGTATTATTCATTGAAAACCCAAAAAACTATATTAGTGGCCCCTCTTAATTGGGGCTTGGGTCATGCTACCCGTTGTATGCCTATCATAGACGAACTATTGGTACAGGGAGCAAAAGTTGTACTAGCTTCTGATGGTGCTGCCCTTCAATTACTAAAAGAAGAATATCCACAACTTTCAATAATCGAATTGCCTAGTTATGGGATTCATTATAAGGGGAGTAATATGTTTTTGAACATGGCTCCACAAATACCTAAGATACTGCGAGCTATAAAATTAGAACGGCAGAAATTGGATTCTATTATAAAAAAATATAGAATAGATGCCATAATAGCTGATAACCGCTATGGATTATCTCATAAAAAACTTCCAACAGTATTTATAACGCACCAATTGCATATTCAGATTCCTCAAAAACACCTGCAATCAATTATTAATAAGTTAAATCACCGATTTATTCAAAAATTTGATCAATGTTGGGTACCTGATTGGGAGGGTAGAGTGAATTTGTCGGGTGTTTTGTCTCACCCTAAGCTAAATAGTAAGGTAGCTTATCTAGGTGCTCTGTCTCGATTCGCAGAAAAAAAAGTAGTAAATCCGATTAAAAAATATGATGTTATTGTTGTTCTTTCGGGACCAGAACCACAGCGGAGTATTTTGGAGCAAAAAATTATAGAACAAGCGGAACAAATTGACTTGAAATTCTTGATTGTAGGTGGACAGCTGATTCAGCAGAAGCAAAAAACTAAAAGAACGGCTTCTCATATTGAACATAGGGCGTTTATGAAAGCAGCAGAATTGGCAGCAGCCATACAAGAGAGTGAATGTGTTATTGTTCGTTCTGGGTATAGTACGCTGATGGATCTAGTAGCTTTGGATTCTAGAAAGGTATTATTGATACCAACTCCGGGGCAGACCGAGCAGGAATATTTAGCCGAATATTTTGAACAGCAGTATGGCTACCAATTTGCTAATCAAGCAGACCTTCAACTTCAAGAGGCTATCAATAAAATGCAATACAGTGCCATTGCTTTTGATAAATTGCCTCTCTTTGGGGGGCAATTACCGACTTTGATTAGTGATTGGTTGAGTGGGATTTAAAAGTATTTCTAATTAGATATATTGGGGGAATATTGAAAATGCTCTAGACGTCTTTTGTAGGAGTATTTGTACTAGTTGAATTGCTGAGCGTCTATTAAATATTATTCTTGCAATAAATTTCCCAATTCGCCAATTAATCCCTTTGTTGATACTTGATAAGCGGTTTCTCCTTTTACCTGCTTTAGTTTCAAAGTTTTCAAAAATGGTAACCAACCGTTCCACTCATAATTCAAAATAGTTGCTTTACGAATCGGTTCTATTTTAGTTCGTTTCCAAAAGTCAACGGTATGTATCTCCAATACTTCATTAGGGGACTGCCCTGAGTAGTCTACCCAGTAAATGACCTTATCCATGGGGAAATTGATATAGAATACTATTATAATCATAATGAACATTCCGAAGCCAATTTCCACGCCCGCTCCTAATGCTGCTGTGATGACAAGTAGACTCCAGAAATAGATCTGCCTCAAAACTACTTTTTTTGCCATTTCTTTTGCTCGATCTTCATCTAATAAATCATCTATCATAGGTATCTAATTCTATTCTAGAAGGGATTTTGTCAAAAAAAAGAGTCTATTTTATTAAAAATAGACTCTCTGTATTTCTAGTTCAAAGCTCATTAATATTCTCTCACCATTAGCTGATGCAATAGGTCTACAAGTGGCTGTTTTTGTTCTTCACTGACGTTGATTTTAGTGAGATTTTGTAGGGCAATATCATTGTACTTTTTGATAGCAGATTGCATCTGTTTTGGAATATCTAACTTATGAAAAATAGCAGTTACTGTTGCAATTTTTTCTTCCTCTTTTTCTTCCGCTACGGTCTGTGTCAATAGCTCTAGTAAGGTTGCTTTATCGGCAGTGTTTGCTAGTTCTAATGCTTTAATGACTAGATAAGTTTTTTTATTTTGAAGGATATCCCCTCCAATACGCTTACCAACCTTAGCTGTTTCTCCAAATGTATCTAGGTAATCATCTTGCAACTGAAACGCAATCCCTAAATTTTTGCCAAACTCTGCTACTCGTTCTGCATTTTCCAGATTGGCTCCACCAACCAAGGCACCTATTTTCATAGCACCATAGATTAGTACAGAAGTTTTGAGCGTAATCATGTCAATATATTCTGCTATAGAAACGCTAGTAGCTAGACGCTCTTCAAAATTAATATCTTTCTGCTGTCCTTCACAGACTCCTATAGCTACTTCATTGAATGTAGTAAGGGCGATTGGCAAAATTGCGGGGTCTAGTTTGGCTAAGTGCTCATAAGCATAGACTAGCATCACATCTCCTGACAAGATAGCGGTATTGTCATCCCATTTTTTATGGACAGTAGGCTGTCCTCTGCGGATAACAGATTTGTCCATGATATCATCGTGTACTAACGAGAAATTATGAAATACTTCTATTGCATAAGCCGCAGGAAGTGCTTTTTCAATCTCTTTAGAAAATAAAGAACAAGCAATCAGAACAGATAGTGGTCGAATTCTTTTCCCGCCCAATCCTAAGATATAGTCTATGGGTTCGTAAAGTTCTTGTGGTGATTTTTGTTGATAATTATTAGCATTGAGATACTGATCAAATAACTGCTTTAACATGATGGATTGCTTGATTTATAGATGTGTTTTTACTATGGTTCCTAAGGAACACTAAACTATACAGATTTTTTAAAATATTGTTTAGTATCTGCAACCAAGTGTTCATAAATAGATGAATTGCCAGCTACTATTTCTCTACCATAAAGATAATTATCTTCCCCTGAAAAATCACTTACCTTGCCCCCTGCTTGCTCTACCAAAAAAGCTCCCGCTGCAACATCCCAAGGAGATAAACTGTGCTCAAAATAGCCATCAAAACGCCCACAAGCTACATAAGCCAAGTCCAATGCTGCTGATCCCATTCGACGAATGCCTCTAGTGTTCAGAATAAGTGGTTGTAACATCTGGAGGTATTCTTCTAGGCAATCAAAATCATAATAAGGAAAACCTGTTGCCAATAAGCTATGTTCCAAGGTATTGGTTTGACTAACTTGAATTTGTTTGCCATTGAGAAAAGCTCCCCCACCTTCATAAGCATAAAACGTTTCTTGATTATTTACTTCTTGAACAATCCCTAGTACGGTCTTATTTTGATATTGCAATGCAACACTGATAGAAAAAAAAGGTAGATGATGTAGAAAATTAGTTGTTCCATCCAAAGGATCAATAATCCATTGCCATTCTTTCTGCTCATAAATGACAGTTGCTTCTTCTGCCAAAAATGCTGCTGATGGAATCAATTCTTTGAGCCCATCTATGAGCATTTTTTCTGCCGTCTTATCGACATAGCTTACCAAGTGATTTCGTTGTTTATGTTCTATTTGTCCTATATCAACTTTTCCTAATTCTTGTTTCAGAAATTGAGCTGTTTCTTGGACGGTTTTTATGGCTTGTTGGCAGATTTGGTCTATGTTCATATCTATTAATTTTAATGAAAATGAAAAGGTTCGTTAAATGAATCTAAAAAAAATGAACAATTGTTCAATGTTGAACTAAGTTTTTAGTTTTGCATCAATTTTAACTCACATTCTAAATTACAAAAATGAAATTACTATCATTATTTATCACTATTTATTTGTGCATAAACACTATATCAGCACAGAATAAAAAATTAATTATCCGCAATGTTTCCATCTCTTCTTATCATGTACACCAACAATGGGATCATAAAGATATTATAATAGATGATGGGGTTATTAGTAACATACGCAGTCATGTAGAAAATGATACCGCTCAGTATGATCGGGGGGCTATAGATGGGACTGGAAAATTTATCATGCCAGCATTATCAGACGCTCATGTTCACCTACCTGCCCAAAAACACCTAAAGACTTTCTTTTTACTCAATTTGGTCAATGGAGTAACATCATTACGTTCTATGAGGGGCGAAGACTGGCATACTGAAATTGATCAAACAGAAGAATTAGCACCAAGGTTGATTTTGGCTACTCCCCCTATCAGTAGGCGAGATACATTCTCAGCAGGAGAAATTGATACTTTAGTTCAAAAGTATAAACAGCAAGGGTTTGATTTTATTAAAATTTTGTCTTTAAAAGATAATATAGCTTTTGATGATTTAGTCACGGCATCAAAAAAACATGATTTAAAACTAGCAGGTCATTGTCCCCCTAATATCGGAATTATTAATACTTGCGAAACAAATCAATATCAAAGTATAGAGCATTTGGGAGGTTTTTTTCAATTACGATCTATAGAAGAAATTAATAATGCTATTCAAGTCGCTAATTCAAGAAAAGTATATCATTGTCCTACACTAGACTGGTATCATATATTGCAACACACAACAGACGAATTAAGAGAAAAGAATGGTAACAACATAGTACCAAACGAGTGGGTTGAAACATGGGAAGGAAAAATTAAAGATTATGAAACTTCCAATACTACTCAAAAGATAGAAAATGAGATTAATAGGCATAAAGATTTTTTCAAAAGTAGACTTCACTACTTAGAATATATTTATATGCAAGGCGGCCATTTATTATTTAGCCCTGACGCTTCAGGTATTTATGGTATTCCTGGATTTAGTGTACATGATGAACTCCAACATTATGCTGATGCAGGAATATCTAATTTTGATATTCTAAAAATAGCGACATATAACTTAGCGGAAATGTTAGGGGAGCAGAATGAATGGGGAGCTATCAAAGTAGGTAGTCATTCTGATCTTATCTTATTGGAAGATGACCCTTTGGAGTCATTAAAAAATTTAAAAAAATTAGAAGGAATTGTACTTCGTGGTAAATATCATAGTAAAGAATACTTAGAGTCAGAACTCAAAAAATCTAAAAATAAATAGTATACCATGCTATAAAATTTACTAGGGAGTAGAGGTGGATGGTTCTACTCCCTAGATATACGCTTATTCCTACGATGCTAGATAAATCAAACTTCCTCCTAATACTATCATCCCTAGCGTAACGCCAATAATAATTCTCTGTCTTCCATTCAAAAAATAAATTCGTTCTTCTATTGCCTCTTTGGAGGTGAAATATCGTAGGGTAGAGCACTCTTTAGGATTGTACATAATATTCAATGGATGTTGCTGCCAGGTAGCAATCATCTCAGGGGTAATGTGTTGTTCTTCAGGAGCAGCAATATGGTTGAAGGACAAAACTCCAGTCTGCATGATTCCATTCACTTCATATTCCAATGACAAATCAATATACATAATCCCTTTACGAACCAATTCGGTTTCTCC
>CAYOJF010000024.1:9823-54229 GCA_964404215.1 uncultured Aureispira sp.
AGCTCATATTTTGCTATATCTGAAGGATAGTTTGTTTCTATTGGTTTCCAACCCAAATATCCTTTTTCTATTGCAATTAATTGTCGATAACGAATCAGAACCCATACTAACATACCACTTCCTAATAGTAGAAAAATTAGTCCTGATACTAGAAAACTAAATACAAAAAATAAGGTATAAAAAAATGGGGCTACGACCAATAATAAAGCCCAACTTCCCTTAGTACCTATTTTCTTCGTCAGTTTAGCATAAAAAATAACACTCAGTACATAATAGCCAAATGCAGCAAACCCATATTCCATACCATGGTGCAACCCTATGGCTATCATAGGCATAATCAATACCCCCACTAGTACTCCTAAACCTAATATTCGTCTCATTTATTTATATTTAAAAAGCCCTAAAATATAAGGTATATTTTAGGGCTTTACTGTAGGTTAGTACACTTTTTATGCTTTTACATTCTGTAATTCGTGCATTGCTTGTGCTAATGTCTCTTCTAGGTTACCATAGTGTGTGTCATAATCTTGCTGACTTCTACGAACAACCTCTAATGCTTCTTCACGACCATAGGTATGTGTAATTTCTACCTCTTTTGTACTTTCTGAATCGTCTGGATCTTCTTTATAAGTCAAGAAGTAATGCTTAATTCTTTTGATCAATTTAGGTGGACAGTCTGCTACATCCGTAATTTCTCCAAAAGTATGATCTCCTTTCAGAACAGCAATGATTTTATCATCGGCCTCACCTCCATCTATCATACGAAAACCACCAACAACAATCGCATCTAATAACAAATCACCATGAGCTAAAGGTCTGTCCATTAATACACAAACATCTAATGGATCTTCATCTCCAACAATATCATTTCTTCCCGTCTGCTGCATACAAAATTCAGCCATTGATTCGGCAGAGTAAGTACGTGGAATCAAACCATAAGGTACTGGAATATTATTAGAATATTTATTTGGTCTGTCAATCATCAAATAACCAGTGTCTTTACAGATTTCATATTTCATTTCATCTCCTGGTACACATTCTATGTAGCACTTAACTACTTCGGGGGCTCCTTCACCAATATTAACGCCATGCCAAGGGTGGGCTTTGTAACGCTTTCCGATTGTATTCCAAATTTTACTAATTTGCTCGTTTGCCATATTGATTTTTATTTTTATGATGTTTACAGTTCTCTTTTTTTCAAACAAGTTTCAAAGATAAGGAAGTTGTTTAAAATAATTAAAGAAGCGATTAAAAAATAAATATAGGCTATGAATTTATATGGGATAAGGTGAGTGCAAGCTACTTCAAAGTCTTCAGTTATATTGGATGTAGGAATTTAGATGTTTTATGGGGGAACATCATGTTTGAATTTATTTTAATAGGATAACCCAATCTAAGATAAAGATGGTTTATGAGGAGTAGAAAGGAATTGTCCATCTTTTTTTAGCAAGACATTATCTAGCAAGCGTACCCCATCCACATTGATAGTCGCACAGACCACAATAGTACTAGAAGCGTCCCAGTTCTCTATCTCCTGAAGAGTATCTCCGTCTGTTATTTCTAGATAATCAATATCAATTCCATTCGCTATCAAATAGGCATTTGCTCTTTCTTTTGTTTGTGCTAATGTGAAATTGGTGGTATCTTCTCTTGCTTGAAATAATGCTTTGGAAAGATAAAGGGCTTGTGCTCGTCCATTTTCTGACAATCTGATATTGCGAGAGCTCATCGCTAGTCCGTCTGACTCCCGTACAATAGGAACACAAACTAGTTCAACAGCGGCATCTATTGTCTTTAGCATATATTGTATGATTGTAAACTGTTGATAGTCTTTTTGTCCCATGTACAAACGATTAGGTTGTACAATATCCAGTAACCGATGAACTACCTGTACTACGCCTGCAAAATGCCCTTCTCGTTTCGCTCCTTCCATTGTCTGATCCAATCCATTAAGCTCTAATCGAAAGGGGTCTAGATCGGCAGGGTAAACCTCGTCTACTGTTGGTAGAAATAAAATATCACAATGAGCTATTTCTAGTTTTTCTATGTCCAATTCTATTGGGCGAGGATATTTCTCTAAATCTTTTTTGTCCTCAAACTGGGTCGGGTTGACAAATATAGAGCAGATGGTTTGTGTGTTTTCTCGCACACTCTGATTAATCAGTTCAATGTGTCCTTGATGTAAAGCTCCCATCGTAGGAACATATCCAAAAGTATTTCCTTCCATTTTTTGAGCATGGAGGTATTGTTGCAATTCTTTTACTTTTTTGAAAATATACATGCTAACAGCTTAGAGGAGAACACACCTAACAAAAATGCCAATCTAACTAATCATTGGGTGTATTTAGATGAAGTAAAGAGGTGATTTAGATTAGAGCTTTTGGTTAAAAACCCATGAAGTAACTAAAATAATGGGACAAATTGGTATTTTTTTCGTAAATTTGCAAACCGAGAGCAGAACTTTCTGCTATTTGAGATCAAAAAAAATTATATAATATTATACAAATCTGTATTTATGGCTGATAAGAAAAGAGTATTGATAGTAACACAAGAGATGAAACCATATACTAGTATGACTGATTTGTCCGATTTAGTCAATCGCTATGCACAGTTGTTGCAAGAAAGCAATATGGAAATCCGTATCTTGATGCCAAAGTTTGGCACTATCAATGAGAGAAGACACCGACTACATGAGGTAGTACGTTTGTCAGGGATGAACATCACAGTTGATGACGATGATTATCCATTGATTATAAAAGTAGCTTCTCTACCTAGTACTAGAATGCAGGTCTATTTCTTAGATAACGAAGATTTCTTCAAACGCAAACAAATTTTTGAAGATAAAGAGGGGAAACTATTTGATGATAACTTGGATCGTACTTTATTCTTTTCTAAAGGGGTAATCGAAACAGTTAAGAAATTTGGCTGGGCTCCTGACGTAGTACACGTACATGGATGGATGTTAAGTTTGCTACCAGCTATTCTTAAAACGACTGCTTCTAACGAGCCTATTTTCCAAAATAGTAAAGTCGTTTATACTGCTAGTGATGCCTCAGCTATCAATGCCTCTTTTGAAGCTTCTTTCGCTGACAAAATGAAAGCAAATGGACTAGAGTCAATTCTCGAAAACTATACCAATGGTACGAGTGTACAACTTAATCAAGGAGCAGCTCACTATGCAGATGGTGTTTTATTGCAAAAATCAGATGCCTCTATCGAAAATATAGAAAGCTCTGCTATTAGTTTTGAAGATGAATTTACAGAAAAGTGCTTAGAATTCTATGAAAATAGTCTTGCTGAAGCAGAATAATTTATTTTTGCCCCTAAAAATATTGGACATTACCAACGCATCTCTATTTTTGTAGCGTTATTGAAGAGAGAAGGATTATGGGAAATAAAAATACGAACCTATGATTGTCATATGGCTGATTTTTAACCTCCTAATCAATGAACTTCATATCATCCGGTAATAAATATTGTATGAAAAACAATATCGGATCGACTCCTTTATTTTTATAATTACGTTTCGTTAATTTTTTTGCAAAAATAATATGACTAAATCAATTAAATCCCTACTGTCTATTGGCTTGACAGTAGGGATACTTTCTGCTATTGGCTGTAGCAAATCTAGTGAATTAGGACTTTCGTTAGTAGAACAAGAACAAACGGATATTGTCTATACAGACACTCTAACGCTAGAATTATCCACGGTGCCAGCGATCAAAACTGCAATGTATATTCCAGGTAGTGAGCGTAGTCAAATGACAGTAGGGGCATATACAGATCCTACATTTGGAGAAGCGGAAGCAAGTGCTTATATCAATTTCCGTTTGACTCGAACGAATCCTACCTTTGTCAATTGTGTTTTTGACTCCCTTGTCCTTTCGTTGGCCTACGAATCCTTTGGACACTATGGAAGTGTAGAAGGGACTAATAACACTCCACTAACATGGGATATTCTACAAATGTCAAGCCCTATTCTAGAGCAAGAATATGATTCTGATGCTACATTTAGTACTAGCAGAACACTCAAAAGTGGTTTTTTATTTACTCCTCAGGTGAGTGATAGTGTTTTGTTGGGGACTGAGTTGACTCCGCCTCATCTTCGTATTCGTTTAGATGATTTGGGTGGAATGAATCTAGGAAATGAATTCTTATTCCCTAGTGATCCTACTGTCTACAATAGTAATAGTGATTTCAAGAACTGGTTCAATGGACTTTATATCCGTCCTACTTCAGGTGCTAACAATACCAGTATTATTCGCCTAGAAGCAAGAAATGATTTTACTAAAATTACCATTCATTATACAGATACAACGGGAGGTACTGCTGAAGCAAAAGTATTTGAGTTTTTGACAGATGAAGACTCTGAATCTGTTTCCACTTTTGAACATAATTACACAGGAACCACTATTCTGAACAATAATCCATCCGATACATTCGTATCAGTACAAGGCATGGATGGTGTTCATACTCGAATCGCTTTTCCTACCATTGATTCTTTGGGAGATATCATTGTTAATAAAGCAGAGTTAGTTCTCAATGTCAGTGACACTGGAAGTGTAGAGTATTATAAGCCTATTGTATTATTAGCGAAATCTAAGACGTCTACTAATGAGCTAGAATTAATTGAGGATATTGTTTCCTCTATTGTTCAGAGTAATGGAACTTCTTCGACAGCATTGTTTGGGGGTATTATAGAAAGTGATTTAGGTCGCAACAACTTCTTGTATCGCTTTTATATTTCTGAGTATATGCAACGACTAGTAGAAGGTGCTAAAATGGAAAATGCTATTTATATCACAACCCCATCTGCCCTAGATCCAGAAAGAATCCAGCTTGTTAATCAACAAGCAACAACTGGAAAAGCCAAACTATACTTGACTTATACTAAAATCAACTAACTAAGCTAAATTATGTGTGGAATTGTCGCTTATATCGGTAAAAGAGAAGCCTATCCTATTCTTATAAAAGGTCTACAGCGTTTAGAATATAGAGGATATGATAGTGCTGGGATTGCTATCCTAAACCCTAATGGGTTACATATTTATAAGAAAAAAGGTAAGGTAAACGACCTCATAGAATATACAACGGAAAAAGATATCACTGCCAGTATTGGAATTGGACATACTCGCTGGGCTACTCACGGAGAGCCTAATGATATAAATGCTCACCCACATGTTTCTCAAAACAGTGATATTGTTTTAATCCATAATGGAATCATAGAAAACTATGAAGCTATTCGTACTGCCTTGATTAAGGATGGTCATACTTTTCGTTCTGAAACAGACACAGAGGTGTTAGCTCATCTGATCGCAGTGATACAAGAACAAGAACAAGTCAATATCAGCGAAGCTGTTCGCATTGCTCTGACCAAGGTTGTTGGTGCTTATGCAATAGTTGTTATGAGTAAAAAAGAACCCAATAAAATTGTTGCTGCACGTAAAGGAAGTCCTTTGGTAGTTGGAATAGGAGAAGGTGAAAATGAATTTTTCTTGGCTTCTGATGCTTCACCTATTGTAGAGTATACCAATAATGTAGTCTATATCAAAGAAGAAGAAATTGTTACTATTGATCGTACAGATGGATTGACACTCAAGACAATTGACAATGAAATACAAACGCCTTTCATTCAACAATTGGATCTAAAGATAGAAGCAATAGAAAAAGGTGGTTATGACCACTATATGCTCAAAGAAATTCATCAACAGCCAGCTACAGTAGCAGATGCTATGCGTGGCCGTCTCAATGTCAAAAGAGGTCTGATTACCTTAGGTGGAGTATCTGAATTCGAAAATCGTTTCAAATCAGCAGACCGCTTGATTATTGTTGCTTGTGGTACCTCCTGGATTGCAGGGCTTATTGGTGAGTACTTGTTTGAAGATTTGGCTCGTATTCCTACGGAAGTAGAATATGGATCAGAATTTAGATATCGCAATCCTATTATTTCTAACAAGGATGTCGTTATTGCTATTTCTCAATCTGGAGAAACGGCTGATACGCTAGCTGCTATAGAAATGGCAAAAGAGAAAGATGCTCTAATTTATGGAATTTGTAATGTAGTAGGATCTTCACTAGCTCGTGTCACTGATGCAGGATCATACATTCATGCTGGCCCTGAGATTGGGGTTGCTTCTACCAAAGCATTTACAGGGCAAATCACTTTATTGACTCTAATGGCTCTACAGTTAGCACACAAGCGAGGAGCTATTTCGCAGTCCTATTATTTCCAACTGCTCAATGAATTGGAAAATCTTCCAAGCAAAATTCAGCAGTTGATTGATATGGACTCCAAAATTAAATACATTGCCAATATCTGGAAAGATGTAGAGGATGCTCTTTATCTTGGTCGTGGATACAATTTCCCTATTGCTCTAGAAGGAGCATTAAAATTGAAAGAAATATCATATATCCATGCAGAAGGATACCCTGCTGGAGAAATGAAACATGGTCCTATTGCCTTGATTGACGAAAATATGCCTGTGATAATCATTGCTACCAATGAAAGTACACGCGAAAAAGTAATCAGTAATATTCAAGAAGTAAAAGCGAGAAAAGGACAAGTATTAGCTATCGTAACTGAAGGCGATGAGCATATTGCCAAAATTGCAGACCATGTAATTGAAATTCCTAAAACAGAAGAGCCACTTACACCGTTATTGTCTGTGGTACCCTTACAATTACTCGCTTATCATATCGCTGTTTTGAGAAACTGTGATGTGGATCAGCCAAGAAACTTGGCTAAATCTGTAACCGTAGAATAATAACTAATGAACACCTATAATACACAAAAAGATAAACTCATTATTCGTGAGTATGGTCGCAATATTCAGAATATGATTGCCCATGCGAAAACGATTGAAGAGGAAGAAAAACGCCAAAAGCATATCGAAGCTATTGTCGATTTGATTATGCTCATGCATCCTCATACACGCAATATTGAAGATTATCGTCTCAAGGTATGGTCGCATGTTGTCCAAATGGCAGAATACGATCTACAAGTAGAGATTCCTGACAATATCCCGTCTACCAAAGAACCTCGTATCCCAGATACAGTTGCTTATCCTAGTCTTACTAGACGTTTTCGCCACTATGGCAGAAATGTTAGAACTATGATTGCGAAAGCAAAAGGAATGGAAGACAAAGAAAAACAGGCAGCTTTCGTTGCTATGATTGGATCTTACATGAAAATGTCTTACAAAGAACATAATCGCGAGAATGTACAGGATGATGTCATTATTTCTGAATTTAAAATATTGGCAAATGGGGATTTAGAAATTCCTGAAGGGACGGACCTGGATGGACATAGTCAACCACAACCTCCTAAGCGTCATTCCAACAATCATAAGAAAGATAGTCGCCGTTCGAATAAATCGAACAAGTCGAACAAGTCAAACAAATCGCCTAAAGCAGGTAAGCCAAATAATAGAGGCAAAAAAAATAATGTCAAAAGTAATCAGCGTAGTAGAAAGCGTTAGAGCATGTTTAAAAATCAAGTTCTTTAAAATCAACGATTTGGGCGATAATGAATTCTAAATCAGGTATTTGTAGCTTGAAGTTAATTTTTAAATAGGCTCTTAGTATTGAGACAAACGAGAGGTGGTTGATAAGAATATTTCTAATTACTTCTTTACAAGAAAAATTTATTAATCGCTATCTCTTTTATTCAAAGAGATAGCTATTTTTTTAGGATGACGATACAATCTAAACTTCAACTCCATACTTTCAAAAAGAAATTACTTCACTGGGCGAACCAGACTAGTACAACGGTAGTTTATCTAGATAGTAATCTAGGATCAGGGGATCCTTATGCTAAGTATGAATGTGTACTAGCAGTAGGGGAGTATCTGCGATTGGAATCTAGTTTTCAAGATAACTTCAATACATTGAAGGAATTTGCTACCCAATATCAACAAGAGTGGATTTTTGGTTACTTAGGATATGATCTCAAAAACGAATTGGAACAGCTTACCTCTAATAATCAAGATTCATTAGCTCTCCCTCCACTTTATTTTTTCATTCCGATCCATGTGGTTACTATTGGCAAAGACCTGACTGTATCTATTTATTCCAAAGAGGCATCTGAGTCGGAAATATTGGCTGCGATTCAGAAAACTACTCCGGCAACTCATTCTGAGTTGTCTAAACCTATTTCGATCACCCCTAATCTCTCGAAAGAAAACTATTTATCGACGATCGAAAGAATACAGCAGCACATTGTAGAAGGCGATGTTTATGAAATTAACTTTTGTCAAGAATTTAGTGCGACTGCTGATATCAATTCATTAGCAATCTTTGAGCAGCTTAATGCAAGTGCAAAAACTCCTTTTGCTGCTTATTTAACGATTGGCACTCATCAACTAATTTGTGCTAGTCCAGAACGATTCCTCTGTAAACGAGGCAATAAAGTCATTTCGCAGCCTATCAAAGGAACGCGTCCAAGGGGAAAGACGATTAAGGAAGATGAAGCACTCAAAAAAGCTTTATTGAGTAGCGAAAAAGATAGGGCTGAAAATGTTATGATTGTTGATTTGGTACGCAATGATCTCACTAAAACTGCCCAAACAGGTAGCATACAAGTAGAGGAGCTTTTTGGGATTTATAGTTTTGCAAATGTGCATCAAATGATTTCGACTGTTACGGCTGTGCCGAGAGAAAACACAAGTTGGGTCGAAGTAATAGAACAGGCTTTCCCAATGGGGTCTATGACTGGTGCTCCTAAGGTAATGAGTATGCAACTGATAGAGCAGTATGAACAAACTAAAAGAGGGCTTTACTCTGGGGCAGTAGGTTATGTGAGTCCAGATCAGGATTTTGATTTTAATGTCGTTATTCGATCTATTCTCTATCGCCCCGAAACCAGTTATCTATCCGTGCAGGTAGGTGGTGCCATTGTCTATGACTCCATTCCAGAAGAAGAATATCAAGAGTGTCTAGATAAGGTTAGGAATATACTTGAAGTCCTTGGGGGAGATATAAACAAGGGTATAGATGTATTCGCATTAAAAAAAGTTTAATTTTGGCGAGTACTCCTAAATGGTTCTTTTTATTCAATGTTGAGGACAACTCTAGTCATGATAATAGCTATTGAGATTAGAATAAATTATCTTCGATAATATTTTTTTTGATGTAAAAACTCTACCTTTGCAAAAAATAGAAAAGTAGTCTCATAAAACTAACGATAAAGATGACAAAGATGCGTGTTCGTTTTGCTCCTAGCCCAACAGGAGCGTTGCACATAGGGGGTGTTCGTACCGCCTTGTATAACTATTTATTGGCAAAAAAGAATGGAGGTGATTTTGTGCTTCGTATTGAAGATACAGATCGTACTCGATATGTGCCAGGAGCGGAGGATTATATTATAGAAGCATTAGCTTGGTTAGGATTAGAGTTTGATGAAAGTCCTTCTAAAGGAGGGGATTACGGCCCTTACCGCCAGTCGGAGCGTAAAGCAACTGGGATTTATGAAAAATTTGCGAAGCAACTGGTAGCGGATGGGCATGCTTATTATGCTTTTGATACAGAAGAAGAATTGACGGCAAAACGTGCTGAATATGAGGCTAATGGACAGAAGTTTAAGTATGACGCTGCAACACGCCTAGAAATGAAAAATTCTCTAACGTTGACAGCAGAAGCTGTTCAGCAACTTCAGGAAGCGGGGGTAGCTAGTGTTATTCGTTTGATGATTCCAGCAGAAGAAATCATTAGCTTTGATGATATGGTGAGAGGTGTTGTGAAGTTCAATTCAGATGAATTGGATGATAAAGTGATGCTCAAAGCAGATGGTATGCCAACTTACCATATGGCAAATATTGTAGATGATTATCACATGAAAATTACGCATGTGATTCGTGGGGAAGAGTGGTTGCCAAGTACCCCTACCCATGTTTTGTTATATCGCTATTTGGGATGGGCGAATGCGATGCCTACCTTTGCTCATTTGCCATTGATTCTCAAGCCAGAGCCAGCTGCTTATGTTAATAAAAAGACGGTGACACATTTTGCAGAGCACTTTGCAAAAGAGTTTGTAGTCAAGTATGCTGACTTTGAAGGGCAGTTAAGCAAAGCTCAAAATTATATCCAGCAATTATTACAAGATATTAAGAGTATTGCAGAGAGACTAAAAATCAATGAAAATAAAGATTCAAAATTGCAGAAAGCAGTCAAAGCCTTTCTGAAAGATACCATGAATGGTAAACTCAGTAAGCGAGATGGAGACCGCTTAGGAATGCCTGTATTTCCACTAGACTGGCAGGGAGAAAAAGAAGAAGATTTCTTTAGAGGTTTTAGAGAATGGGGATTCTTGCCAGAAGCTGTTATTAATTTGTTGGCATTATTGGGATGGAATGACGGAACAGACCAAGAGATTTATACTTTGGAACAACTAGTCAAAGCATTTGAAATGGAAAGGGTAGCTTCTGGTGGTGCTCGATTCAGTTTTGACAAAGCAAAATGGTTCAATAAGCAGTATCTATCTACTATGGATGCTGCGAAACTGGCGGAGTTGGTTCTTCCTGAACTGAAAGAAGCAGGAGTAGAGACAACAATGGACAAACTATTGCAAGTAAGTGAACTATTAAAGCCTCGTATTGGTTTTGTGACTGATTTTGTTGCCCAGAGTCATTATTTTTTCCAAGAACTAAATCTGGACAAGGTAGCAGAAAAACATCAAAAAAACTTACAAAAGAAAGTACTAAAACATTGGGATGAGACAGCACCATTGGTACTGGATTTGATCCAACAACTAAAAGCGACGTCTAGTTTCAATGCAGCACAGCTAGAAAATACCATAGAGCCACTGATAGCAGAGAATAAAGGGAAAGTATTGCCTGTATTCCGCTTGGCCTTGTCAGGCGAAATGGGAGGGCCTGGTGTTTATGATATAATGGCGGTATTGGGGCAGGAAAAGACAATAGCTCGACTAGAAAACTTTGTGAACTATTGTGGAGCTTTAGAGACGAGTTAATTAACCTATGGTGTGATTTTTGTATTATAATTAAAATATAAATGTATTTGTTTTTTGAAACATTTTGTTACAAATATCCGTTCTTCGACCTATAAACTTCTTTGAAGGAAATAGTTTACACTAAAAATAGTATTCCTTTAGTGTAAACTATTTCAACAAAGCAGCATAAAACAGAGATAGAGAAATAACCCAAATTTACTAAACACATAAAACCTATTCGTGATATGAACAATGAGGAAAATAAAACAACCATCAAACGCCGTTATAGTGATGAAGACTTAGTTGCTTTCAAACAAGTAATTGATGATAAGATGATCGAAGCCAAAGGTCAATTAGAGGATCTACTTGTACAGCTAAAAGAGCTAAATAATAGTGGAGATGAAAATAGAGCAGGAACTTTTGATGATGGAGCTTCTAATTCTCAAAGAGAGCACATTAGTAAGTTGGCCGCTCGTCAGCAGAAGTTTGTCCGTAATCTAGAGTACGCATTGGTTCGAATCAAAAATAAAACTTATGGTGTCTGCTCTGTAACAGGTGAACTAATTAGTAGAGAACGCTTAGCGATTGTGCCACATGCGACAAAGTCTATTGATGCGAAGCATAATACACAAGGAAAGGCTAGAAATATCTCTAAACCAAAGTTTTTTAAGGAATAAAACACTATATTGCGAAGGCAAAAGGGAAGCAGTCAAAATAAAAAATGCTTTTTTTTGAGAAATATTTGCAGATTTAAATATTGTTCGTATATTTGCAACCGCCTTAGGCAATAAATGGCTTCATAGCTCAATTGGATAGAGCATCTGACTACGGATCAGAAGGTTGGGGGTTCGACTCCCTCTGAAGTCACTACAAAAGATTCAACATACCTAATAAGTAATGTCCCAATTTTTTGAGAATTGGGACGTTTTAAATTAAAATAACGTCATGTCTAAAATATGCCAACTAACTGGAACCAGACCACTTGTAGGTAACAGTGTTTCTCACTCTAACGCTAAAACAAAGCGTCGTTTTAATCCAAATTTACAAACGAAGCGTATCTACATAAAAGAAGTTGACAAAACTATCAAAGTGAAATTGTCTACTAGAGCACTGCGTAACATGGAGAAAATTGGTACTTATAAGTACTTGACTCAACAAGTAGCGGCAGGATTTGATCCTAAAGTATGGGTAGAAGACAAAGCAGAACAAAAAGCAGCTCACGAAGCAAAGCGTGGTTACCGTAGAGTAGAGCATGTTGATAAAAATGGAACTAAATCTTACTCTATTACTTATGAGCCAGATGTAGCACCACAAGTAAAACAAAGACTTTCTTCTATTCTTAGAAAGTAAGCAATTATCATAATTAAGGAATAAAAAAGATAAAATCATAATATATCATGGCTAAGAAGAGCAAAGGTAATCGTGTGCAGGTAATACTAGAATGTACTGAGCACAAAACTTCAGGAAAGCCGGGTACTTCTCGTTATATTACTGTAAAGAATAGAAAGAATACCCCTGACCGTATGGAGTTGAAAAAATTTAATCCTATTCTTAAGAAGTATACTATACATAAAGAAATCAAGTAATCATGGCTAAGAAGATATCTAAAAATGCAAGGCTCGCACAACGTGCGGCGAATGCAGGTTCTGGTAAGGACCACGTAAAATGTGTAAAATCAATCAAAGATCCTATCTCTGGTAAAATCTCTTACAAAGAGGTGATCATACACAAAGACAAAGTAAAAGAATTCTTTGGTTCTAAGTAATTATAAGATATTTAGATCCGAATAATAAGATACAATAGCTTCTCCTAACGGAGAGGCTTTTTGTGCTTTAAGCACATTTAAAAAAAACAGTAAGAACATGGGATTTTTCAATAAGCTATTTGGCAAAAAAGAAGAAGAAAAAGAACAGATGAAAGAAGACCTTGACAAAGGTCTTGAGAAAACTCGAAAAGGATTTTTCGGTAAAATAGCGACTACTTTTGCAGGAAGAGATAAAGTAGATGAAGAGGTATTGGATGATTTAGAAGATATTTTGATTGCTTCTGATGTCGGGGTAGAAACTACAATTAAGATTATTAAGAATATAGAGGAGAGGGTCGCTAGAGATAAATATGTGACTGTTAAAGAATTGAATCAGATTCTTAGAGATGAGATTGTTAATCTATTAGCCGACAACAACTCTACCGATACCGTTACTTATGAAATTCCTCCTTCTGATGAGCCTTATGTAGTATTGGTCGTAGGGGTTAATGGGGTAGGTAAGACTACTACTATTGGTAAACTCGCTAAGAAGTACAAAGATGCTGGAAATAATGTACTACTAGGAGCTGCGGATACTTTCCGTGCAGCGGCAGTAGATCAGCTAGGAATTTGGGCAGATAGAGTTGGGTGTGATTTCTATAGTAAGGGAATGAATGTAGATCCTGCAGCAGTAGCATACGAAACAGCTCGTTATGCTAAAGAAAATGGCAATAATTTAGTATTCATTGATACGGCTGGACGTTTGCACAACAAGAAAGGGTTGATGGCAGAGCTAGGCAAAATAAGAGCTTCTGTGAGTAAACAAATCCCTGGTGCGCCTCATGAAGTCATGTTGGTATTGGATGGTTCTACAGGACAGAATGCTTACGAACAAGCAAAACACTTCTCTGAAGTAACCAAAGTAACTTCACTAGCATTGACCAAATTAGACGGTACCGCTAAGGGAGGAGTAGTGATTGGTATCAGCGACCAACTCAAAGTTCCGATCAAATACATTGGAGTAGGAGAGGGAATCGAACATTTACAAGAGTTTGATAAAGTTGCTTTTGTGGATTCTTTCTTTAAGAAAGAGGAGTAATAGAAGTTTAATAAATGGTATAATTTCACATGTAAATATAAGAAACATGCGTAAAGATAATGAAACAATCAAGGACGAACCATTAAGCAAGCTGACTGTAATTACCTTAGTTATACTTGGGGGCGTTTTCTTTGGAATTTGTTATTTTCTTTATGCTCTTCTTTCGATTGGAAAAATGGGAGGGCAGTAATTTGGTGTTTTTTGATATTGTTATACATTTTCTTAGGAAGAATGTATTAATAGCAGAGTTTATGGAGATATTAGCACTTTTTTAGCAAATAAATCCATAGTGCTCCTCATGAAGTCATATTGGTGCTGTGATTGAGATTAGTGATCAATTCAGAGTTTTAATATATTGGGGTAGGAGAAGGAATTAAAGACATATAAGAGTTTGATAAAACCGCTTTTATAGATTTCTTCTTTAAGAAAGAGGAGTAATAATAAATTGAAAGCCTAATAAATATCATTTGTATTTATTAGGCTTTTTTAATATTAATTTTGATAAATGGGGTTGGAGTATAATTTTCTTTTTAAAGAAAAAATAAATGAGGATTTAGTCTTCAGGCGACTATTAGAGGTAAAAGAGTGGAACCATGTTAAGGAAACAAAATTTGCTTTTAGAATTACCCCGATGTCTTGTACTAATATATGGCAAGAAGATTTTTTTATTAGAATAGAGGATTATGTAATATATGTGTGTGTGCATGTAGCCAATGTGAAGGTGTTAGATAGCTTAAAAGCTATTATGGGTAAATTGAATCTATCTTATGAATTAGAAGAATTATAAAAAAAGCCCCCTCAACAGTATAGACTGTCGAGGGGGCTAATTATATATTATAATGAAGCTATAGCTTACATCATACCTGGCATTCCACCTGGCATTCCGCCTGGCATAGGAGCACCACCTTCTTGTGGAATATCACTGATCACACATTCTGTTGTCAAGACCATACTAGCAATAGAAGCCGCATTTTCTAGAGCAACACGTGTTACTTTAGTTGGATCGATAACACCTGCATCTTTCAAGTCTTCATATACTTCTGTACGAGCGTTGAAGCCATAAGAATCTTTTCCTTCTTTTACTTTCATAACGACTACCGAACCTTCTAGTCCAGAGTTGTTGACGATAGTTCTTAGAGGCAATTCTAATGAAGTACGAACGATATTTACACCTGTTGTTTCATCATCATTTTCGCCTTCGAAGTTTTCTAGAGCATCAATAGCACGGATGAAAGCAACACCTCCACCAGCTACAATACCTTCTTCTACAGCAGCACGAGTAGCATGCAAAGCATCATCTACACGGTCTTTCTTTTCTTTCATTTCTACCTCAGTAGAAGCACCTACATAAAGTACAGCTACACCACCTGACAATTTAGCCAAACGTTCTTGTAGTTTTTCTTTGTCGTAGTCTGAAGAAGAGTTTTGGATTTGATTTTTGATTTCATTGATGCGAGATTCTACGGCTTCGTCCGAACCTTCTCCATTAACGATAGTTGTATTGTCTTTGTCAATAGTAACGCTCTCAGCGGTACCTAGGTGACCTAGCTCTACAGTTTCTAAGCTATAACCTGTTTCTTCAGAAATAACAGTACCACCAGTCAATACAGCAATATCTTGTAGCATTGCTTTACGTCTGTCACCAAAACCAGGAGCCTTAACAGCTGCTACTTTTAGTCCTAGACGAAGTCTATTGACTACCAATGTGCTCAATGCTTGACTTTCTACGTCTTCTGCAATGATAACCAATGGGCGACCTGCTCCATGAGCTTTCTCTAGTACGGGCACAATAGCCTGGATGTTAGAGATTTTTTTGTCATGAATCAAAATCAATGGATTTTGGAATTCGGCACTCATGGCTTCTGTATCAGTTACGAAATAAGGAGATAAGTATCCTCTATCGAACTGCATACCAATTACTTTATCTACATAAGTCTCACGACCTTTAGCTTCTTCTACTGTGATGACACCATTGATGGTAACAGCTTCCATTGCTTCAGCAATCAAAGAACCAATTTCAGAATCATTATTAGCAGAAATAGTACCTACTTGTTTGATTTTTCCGAAATCACTTCCTACGATTTCAGAGTTATCTTTTAGATAAGCAATGATTTTCGTAACAGCTTTATCGATACCTCTTTTCAAATCCATTGGATTAGCTCCAGCAGCAACACTTTTTAGTCCAGCATTGATGATAGCTTGAGCCAAAACAGTAGCAGTAGTAGTACCATCTCCTGCTATATCAGCAGTTTTAGCAGCAACTTCTTTTACCATTTGAGCACCCATGTTCTCAATCGCATCTTCTAGTTCGATTTCTTTGGCTACACTAACACCATCTTTAGTGATGTGAGGTGCTCCAAAACTTTTTTGGATAACAACATTACGACCTTTAGGTCCTAGGGTTACTTTTACAGCATCAGCCAAAGCATTGATACCATCTTGCAATTTTTGGCGAGCTTCTGTATTAAAGCTTATATTCTTAGCCATTTTTATAGTTTGTTTTAATTATTATCTAAATTAAATATTAATAGAGTAGGGGATTAGTCTAATATCAAAAGAATGTCATCTTCTTTCATGATAAGGTAATCAGCTCCTTTGTGCGATACTTCTTGTCCCGCATATTTACCGTATAGTACGGCATCATCTACTTTTACAGTCATTGCATGATCCTTCTTGCCAGGGCCTACTGCTACTACTACACCACGTAGTGGTTTTTCTTTGGCTGTATCAGGTATAATAATACCACCTGCTGTTGTTTCTTCTGCTGGAGCAGGTTTTACTAAGACTCTATCGTTAATTGGTCTCATAGTAATTATCAAATTTATTTAGTTAAATAATAATAATTTTAGTTCTTATAGCTTCTATAAAAGAAGCATCACTATACCATTTATCAGTTCTTGTGCCAATCTATTTTTATGGTCTTTCTGTCATTTTCTATTCATAAGAATGACAAATTTGCTTACAGAAATAGCCCATCTCCCCTTAGGATGTGTTATTTTGTCAGCACCTAAATCGATATACATGAAAAATTTGGAATTAGAACAGGAACTAGAAAGCCTTCTGGGGTTAGTGAAATCAGGAGAAGAAAATAATGTAATGATTGCTATTCAGATCATGAAAGGTCAACCAGCATTAAAAAGGGCTTTTCATTCGATTGCTCATCAGGTGGTAGAAACATGGCACAAGGGAAACGTTAAGGGGATATTGCAGGTTGCTCAAGAGGATGACGAATTGACAACAATACTAGAACAGCGTTATGCTGCTATTTTGGAATTGGGAAAAGAGGTCGCTTATCTGAAAGCAGATGGGATCGAAGGGTTAAAATTTGTTTTGCAACGATTTTCGAATGTCGAAATATATCGTAAATCATGGACTCCCTCGGAAGAAGAACAACAAATATTACGTACGATTCCTATTCGCATACTAAAACTAGAAAACCAAAATTTGGGTTCATTTCCAGCATGGGCAGGATACTTAACACAATTAGAACAGGTACATCTGAAGGGGAATTTGCTAAAGCGACTCCCTTCTACAATAGGAAACTGGACGGAATTAACCTACTTAGATTTAGAAAATAATCTATTAGAAAGTTTGCCCGAAGAAATTGGTCAGCTGACAAAAATCAATAAAATAAAACTAAAAAAGAACCAGCTGGAAGCCTTGCCAGATGGGATTGGTAATCTACAGGAACTAACCAAGTTGAATCTGGAATATAATCGGCTGAGTTATTTGCCTAAAGCATTGGCTGAGATGGCAAAATTAACGGAGCTAGATTTGTCAGATAATGAACTGCAAGCTTTACCTCAAAATATTGGAGATCTAGTTAATCTGAAATTATTGGATCTTAGGAATAATCAACTAGCGGAGTTTCCGACTGACTTGGGAGCATTGAGAAACCTAAATATTCTCTATTTGTCCAATAATCAACTGACACGTATACCTGATTGTATTCAGAATTATACACAGTTGACCAAATTATATCTAGCCAATAACAAGATTAGTGAATTGGGGGAGCATCTTTGTTGTTTGTCAGGACTAAGAAGATTGTATTTGCACAATAATGTTATTCAGACTTTACCCTCATCAATCACACAGTTGAAGGAATTAGTATACTTGGATTTGGATGAAAATGAGCTGGAAGAATTACCCTCTTACATTGAGGAACTTTCTCAACTGAAAGAACTACGATTAGCAGGGAATCCAATTAAAAAATTGCCCTCAACGTTAGCCAATCTTCCAATGCTAAGAGAGTTGATATTAATGGATACCCCATTAGGACTAGAAAAAGAAGTCGGTGTTCTGAGAGGGAAAGAAAAAGTAATGGCTTTTTTGAATAATGAGAACATTTGATTTAAAAAGTGATATGTAGGATTCATGGATTAAAGTGTCGTGTTGATAAAGGTGATAGGATGAAGAATATAATTATCCCTAGTATTGTATTATTAATTCATTTCAATACAAATTATCCTTTATATGAAAAATTCATTTTTTCTACTTTCATTGCTACTGATTGTATTTCAATCCAATGTAGTTGCCCAAATAAGTAATGGCGTTGTTGCTCATTATCCTTTCGATGGAGATGCCAATGATGCTATTGGTACCATAGACGGTAATGTTGTAGATGCTAGTCTGACTACTGATCGCTTTGGTAACGATAGTTCTGCTTATGCTTTCACAACGACAGGTAATCGCTCTTTTATTGACTTAGGAGACAACTTCAATACAGTTACTTCAGGGACAAGTTCTCAATTTAGTATTTCTGTTTGGTTCAAACGTTCAGACTTGACAGAAGCTATGCAACTCTTTAGTAAATTTGGTAGTAACTGGTGTGGCGAAATCAATCATCAGTATACTCTTTCTATCGAAGCAGGTGGAACTATTTTCTTCAATTATTATGACGCTTCAGGAGGTACAGCAGGCAGTATTAAATCAAATTATCAACGTTCTTCTTACCGAGTAACCAACACAGAATGGCATCACTTGGTAATGACGTATGATGCTACTGTAGCAGCAGGACAACAGCGAGCGGTTTTTTATTTAGACAACGTTCTTTTTCCTTCTAACCTAACTAATAATGGATCTAATGTGGGGACTATTGCTACTCGCACAGCTCATATAGGAATTGGACACTCATTGAGTTCGACAGGTGCTCTTTGTGGAGGATCTACTGGATATGGCTCGGTCGGATCTATTGATGATGTTAGATTATATAGCAGATTACTTCCTAGTTGCGATATTAGAGATTTGTATACAGAAGGCGATACTACAGAAGGCTTGGTAGCTTATTATCCTTTTGATGGCAATGCAGATGATGCTGTTGGGAGTCGCAATGGGGTTGTTGATTCAGCGGTATTGACTATGGATAGATTTGGAAACCCTAATAAAGCATATAAATTTGAGCGAGGAAACCGCTATGGTTATATTGGACTAGGGGACAACTTTAATGATATTACAGCTGGAACAGAAGGTTCGTTTGGAATTTCTTTATGGTTCAAACGTGCAGATATGAATAATGCCATGCAGCTATTTAGCAAATTTGGGAATACTTGGTGTAATGAGGTGAAGAATCAGTATGCTTTAGGTGTAAAAGGAGACGGAACGGTTTATTTTAACTATTACCAAACAGGGGGATCAGTACGTGCTAATTATGAAAATTCTGTTAGTAAAGTCAATGATACGGCTTGGCACCATGTAGTAGTAGCTTATAATGGAGCCATATCAACAGGAAATAGAAGAGCGACTATGTATTTGGATGGTAATCCATTAGCGACTGTTTTGACTAATAATGGTACACACGTTTCTAGTATTGTGGCTTCTAATGCTCATGTCGGAATAGGACATTCTTTGAACTCTAGTGGTGCTCGTTGTGGTAATACAGGTTATGGCTCAGATGGTTCTATTGATGATGTGTATGTTTATGGTAGATTGTTGGGGCAGTGTGATGTGACGGATTTGTATACTAAATCTAACCCTGTCATTACAAGTATATCTAGCTTGGAGTCTTCTACTATCGAAATGAAACTATATCCTAATCCAGCCACTTCTGTACTAAACGTAGAAGTAGAATTGGATGGAGTAAATACACCATCGTTTTTGGAAGTGATTACTATGACTGGTCAGATACTAGTGGTGCAATCAATAGAGCAGTCAATGACCTCAATTGATGTTTCCGATTTAGCTAAAGGCGTTTACTTTGTACGCATAAGCAATGACTCTGGATTGATGAATGTACAGAAATTTATCAAAAACTAAAAACCTAATCAGTTTGTATATAAGGCAAAAGCTACCTCCAAAAAGGAGGTAGCTTTTTTGTATTTTAATGTTTATTTCAAAATGGAGGGTATAGACTACTTAACTTTTTTATATTAGGTGTTATTACGAATAGATTCGTAATAATGTCTATTATAGATTTCTAACATTCTTATAGCGATAATAATTCAGTAAATAAATGCTTTCGATAGTACAAAATATAGCTGTTTGCAAAACCTTTTTGCTGTTGGTAATAGGGTTGTTGCTATCCTTTGGTAGTGAAGGACAGGAACTGTATAAAGTAACCTATGGACTAGAGTCTCCTCTTAAGACAACTAGTATCTATGACATTTACGCTGCTTCTGACAATCAATTATATATTGCTACTGCCAATGGATTGTGGTCGTTTGATGGTATTACTTTTCACAAGTATAAACAGTCTCTTGATTATAGCCTAGAGGTACACAATATACAAGAGGGGCAGCGTGGAGGAATATTTGTGATGGATTTTGGAGGTAACTTATTTCAGCTTGTCAACGACAGTTTGTTATTGAAGTCACCTCCTATTGAGGCAGAGATAAAGAATTGTTTTATTAAGGAAGATTACACTTACTATGTCAGTACTAAGAGTATTTATGCTGAAAATAATCAAACAAAAGAGATTATAAAGATAGTATTGACTGAGGATGTGGATCTTATACAATATTTTACTGATGACTTGAGATTCATTGGATTTTCTGGGAGTAAACAAATAAGTTCTTTATTTGAAATAGAAAAAACGACGGCAAAAGTATTAAGTGATAGAAAAAAACTAGAATTTTTTTACCCTACTTACAAAGAAAAATGGTGTAGTTGGGAACAAGGTTCTACTTGCGTCACTGATTCTAATAAAGATACTATTGTTCATTTTAGTAAGGAAATAAAAGAACTGTCTCCTTACCAACTCCTTAATATTCATGGTGAAATTCTGGTCGCCTGTAGAGGCGGGTTGTACATTCCTGCTAAAGAGCATGTCTTTTTTAAGGGAGATTTGATTACAAAAATCATAACAGATGTAGAAAATAATATTTGGGTTGCTACTACGAGTAGTGGTTTACATAAGATCCCTAGCTTAAGTAATCTTTATTACCCAACTAAGGGAAAGTTTTCTACAGATATTGTTTTTGCCGATACCAATCACTTGATCTGTTCGGATAGAACAGGGAAGTTATATTACTGGGATGATAAGGAGTCTGAATTTGTACTCTTTTATGAAAATCAAATTAAGGGTATGTTGAAGAATATCATCTTTGATTATACGACCAACCAATATTGTTTTTCGGGGAATCAACTTGTTTTTTTTGATAAAGATTTAAATTTCAAGAATCGATTTGGTGGGTACGGGGAACTTGGAACTACTCCAAAAGGTCGACTCTTTGTCAATCAAAAAAATAAAATCTACATTACTCAGTTGGAGGGGTATTATAACACTAATGTAGATCGTGTTAAAAGGAGATTTAGTACTTCTAAACAATTGATTTATGAGGCGGATTTATATACTTTTTACGAACAACCTTTTCTGAAGCAGAACCATCTACAGCTCAAAACAGAAAAAGGAGTCAAAAAGCTCACTTATATTGATAATAAAATTGTTTTTACTCGTAATGATACCTTATTTGGTGTCAATAGCAATACTTATCAATTAGAACATAAAATTACGATTGATAATTTACGTAGGATTTGGGGAATCAACAACTTAATATTTGTAGTAGCGAAAGAAACTGTAGAAATCTTAAATTCAAAGTTTGAATTGGTAGCTAGTATCAAACGCGATGGTGGAATAGAAAAAAGAATAGTAGCGATTCAAATAGATGAAAAACATATTGCGATTGCAACAAGAGATGCTATTCATGTTTATGATGCTTTGAGCTACACTTTACTACATCAATTTACAATAGAAAATGGTATTATATCTATTGATTATGATTTTCATTGGTTGTATGATGGAAATTTGTATGTGAATGGTGGAAAGGGAGTTAGTGAGATAAAACTAAATGACAATTATAGTAGAGGAGCAGTCGATTTTGAACTAGAGCGTATACTGGTAAATGGAGCACCCAATAGTAGTAAACTATTACACTATGATCAAAATAATATAGAATTTTGTTTTAGTGTACGTTCTTATACTTATTCTGGTCGTATGAAATGGCGACTAAATAATAAAAAATGGAATACAAATAAAATAGGTAACCAGTTGGTTCAATTAAACGAATTACAAGCAGGAGCATACGAATTAGAGGCTTATTTTGAAAATGATATGGGAGTAGAATCTACACCTGTTTATTATCAGTTCAATATTAAGAAACCTTACTGGGAAATGTGGTGGTTCTATTTGTTGATTGGGCTAGGTGTTTTGGCTGTTTTAGGGTTTATTAGTTTTCAGGTGCTTCAGACCAAAAGGAAAGAGGAACAATTGATGAATCGCAATAATATCTTACGAATGCAGGCTTTGCAAGCACAAATGAATCCACATTTTATTTTTAATATACAAGCAGCTATACAAGGGTTATGGATGAGAGGTAATGAGGAGGCAGCTTTGTTGTTACAGAATAATTTTTCTAAATTACTACGTAAAATATTTCAGTACTCTGGTCAAATGAGTATTTCTATTGAACAGCTATTAGAGTTTCTAGAAAATTATATTGGATTGGAGCAAGTACGAATGGTGGACGGAGTTCAAATAGATTTAGAAGTAGATCCTATTTTGTTAGAAGAGGAATATTTTATCCCTCCTTTATTGGTGCAGCCTATTTTAGAAAATAGTTTTAAGCATGGGTTGTTGCACCGAAAGAGAGATCGGCAACTTAAAATATACATTAGAGAGGAAGCACCTTATCTATATTGCCTGATAGAAGATAATGGAGTAGGACGTAAATGTAAGGAAGGGCAACAGGGGAGTAATTATAAATCTTCAGGCTTAAAAACAACACGAAATCGGCTAGGATTATTGCAAGAGACAGTTATTGGGACAGAACATCCACATGGAAATATTAAAATGACAGATTTGAAAGATAAAAATAATCAGCCTATAGGGACCAGGGTCGAACTATGGATACCTTTTGTAATCGCACAAGATATAAATGATGAAAACAATTAGAGCAATTATAGTAGAAGATGAACCAGAAGCCAAATTTATGTTACAGGCTCTTATTGAACGCTATTGTGATGAGGTAGAATTGGTAGGAGATGCTTCTAATGTTCAAGAAGCCATTAAATTAATTAGGAAAGTAAAGCCAGATTTGGTTTTCTTGGATATCGAAATGCCAGAAGAAAAAGGATTACATCTATTTAGGTATTTTGAAGAAATTAATTTTGAGGTCATCTTCACGACAGCATACGATCAGTATGCCATTAATGCCATTCGACTATCTGCTTTAGATTATTTGTTGAAGCCTGTAGGATTGGACGAACTACGAAGCTCTATCAGTAATTTCAAAGAAAAAAAGAGTAAAGAACAGTCTACCGCACTGCTTTATCAAGAAATGTCTACTATGGTGTCTAATCGACCTCAAAGATTAGCCTTACCTTCCAAAAATTCTTTTATATTTTTGAATATAGAGGACATTATGTATTGTCAAGCAGATGGCAGTTATACTGTCTTTGTGACACAAAAAGGGAAAAAACATCTTGTAGCAAAATCAATGAAGGAATATGCTGATTTGTTAGAAGAAATGGGGTTTGTTCGTGTACATCGATCTGCGATTATTAATCTAAAATATGTCGAACAATTTATTCGCACTCGACCTCAAAAAATAATTATGGCAGATGGTATTTCTATCACGATTGCTCAGAGCCGTAAACAATACCTCATGGAAAAGTTATTGCGAGTATAGAGTTATCTAGCTTTGACTTAAGACAACAAAAAAACGGCTATCTATTAGATAGCCGTTTTTAGGTAGAGTAGCCTCTTTTAGGAGGCAATAGATTTTACCATTTAGTCACTTTTATAATGGCACGTTCACCGGTTTTAGTTTGTATTTCTAGAATATAAAGACCAGCTGTTCCATCAACAGCTAATTCGAATTGGTTTGTAGTAGTAAACATTTTTGAAGAGACAACTTGTCCTGTTGTTGTCATTATTTTGACAGAAACATCTTCATAAACTTTCCCCAGGTCAATCGTTATTTCACCTTCCGTTGGGTTAGGATAGGCCTGCACATTGCTATCAAATGCTACTTCTGTAATACTTACACCAGTTACATTGACACAGGTAGAGGTTTCCATACAACCATTTTTGGTGATCATTACCGCATAGCTACCATCCACACTTGGTTCAAATGATTGAGCATTCATGCCAAATATAGAAGCATTATTGATCCCACAATTGATCCATTGATAGTTTGCATTCGTTTCATTAGCAGTCAGTGTCCAACCATTGAGTACGACGGTAGGATCAATATTTGTTACTGTTAGATTAATTGTGATAATAGAATCACAACCAGCTTGATTTGTTATAGTATCTTGGTAATTACCAGAAGTCAACCAAACTTTACCACTTGGTGAAACAAAACTATCACATGCTAAAGGGCTAATAGTAGCGGTAGTTGCATTGTTGACAATAAGATTGATAGTAATAATGGAGTCACAACCCACTGCATTGGTTAAAGTATCGCTATAGGTATTGCTAGTAGTAAGGATACGTCCTGTTGGAGATGTGTAGCTATAACATACGACAGGGTTTATAGTAGTAGCAGAACTATTATTCATAGTTAGGTTGATGGTAATAATAGAATCACAACCAGAAGCATTAGGAATAGTATCTTGATAGATACCAGCCATAGTCCAAATTTTTCCACTAGGAGAAGTATAACTATCACAAGCTGTCGTTGCAAAGCTATCAGTTGTTGTCGCTCCCATAGTTAGGTTGATGGTAATAATAGAATCACAACCAGAAGCATTAGGAATGGTATCTTGATACATACCAGCTATAGTCCAAATTTTTCCACTAGGAGAAGTATAACTATCACAACCCAGCGGTGAAATTGTACTAGCATTGTCATTTCCTATACTTAAATTGATGGTAATAATAGAATCACAACCTACTGCATTAGGAATAGTATCTTGGTAAGTACCAGCCATAGTCCAAATTTTTCCACTAGGAGAAGTATAGCTGCCACATCCAAGTGGTGAAATAGTAGAACGAGTAGTACTTTCTACTGTGTTTACTTGCAAAATGATGTTTCCAGTCGTGGCTAATCCAGTACCTTCCACTACAATATAAATGGTATCTCCATGAGAGTAATTCGGATCATTACGTACATCAATAGCCAACTCAGATGCTCCCCCATTGCAGTTAGCACCATCATTATTGAAGTCTAGCTGTGTAGTACCATTATTAGCATATATTCTGAGATAAGTATCGAAATTAGAGCCACATAAAGATACTGTAAAAGAGTCTATACAATCTGGAACGACCATCTGATAGAATATATCAGGAGCACTGAAACCAGTAGCATCAGAATAGCAGCTATCTGTATAATTTAAGTCAATATAAGGTAATGTATTTATAGCGATTGCATCACTTGCATCATCCCCAGCTGCATTGACACAGGGAGTTGAAAAATTGGAAGGTCCTGACCAAAAACTAGAATCACCAGGGGTACAAACAGAACGAATAAAGAATGAATAATCTGTATTGGACATCAATCCAGTTAATGTAAATGGATTAGCAGCGGCAGGTACAATAGTACCAGTTCCTTGTGTAAATCCAACAGGACCATATTCTACTTCCCAGTTAGTTGCTGTTCCTACTTCTACCCATGCTAAATCAGCAGAGTTGAATGTAACATTTGAAGAACTCAAGGTTGTTGGTTGAGGACAGGTTGGTAATTCAAAAATAGCAATATCATCAAGTAATATGTCATTGTTAAAATCATTGCCAGCTCCTCCAGATTCTCCACGGAAACGTAGTTGGACATTGCCTGCTACTACATAGGGAGCTAGGCTGAAATCATATTTGTCCCATCCAAAAGGAGTATTGCCTTGGAATGTATTCACAATATTCCAACTAGTTCCATCAAATGCTTCTAAGAATAATAGATTGAAGGGCGTTAGAGTACCAGTATAGTGACTCTCTAAATAAAATTCTATATAAGGGTTCGTTAGTGCAGAAACATTAACTACAGGCAATTCTAGAATAACTCCTACATCTGTACCCGAAAAATCTATCCAAGCATAATTACCACCATTACCAGTATGATCTAGTGTAGCGGCAACATCATATCCCGCAAAAGTACTGAATGTCCAACCAGGACCTGTTGTTGCTGTATTGGTGAAGCCTGAAGGTGCAGCGGTTCCATCAAAAGACTCAGAAAAAATAATTTGTGCTTTTGCGTGATAACTCATACAAAATAGCACGATAAATAAAGTCAAAAATTTAGTCATAAGATATTTTTTATATATGAAATGTGAATAATTATCTAATATAAAAAAAGTGTTAATGAAACCCTAAAAAATGTGCATGTATTTCTAATATATGTTTATATATAACTAAGTCAATATATCTAGTATAGGTAGAAGTGAAGGTAATAGGGGAGAGGCCGTTTAGTTTAAGGTAGGTTATTTATGTACTGCTGCACAAACACCCCTACTTCTTCTTTAATGATTGCTTTCTGTTTGATCCAATAAATACCTTTCTTTTGATAGAGATGGAATACAAATGCGGATAAATTTGTGTCATACACCTGTTTTATTTTTTGTTTATTGAGGTGCAATTGGATAGGGTCAATCGTAAAAGAAGATTCTTCTTCGAAGAGTTGCTCTATTGTAGTGTAAAATGAATGATCGTTATCTTCTGCTTGATAGTTAATCGTCAGTAATTTATGTCCCTTTTTATCAAAGAACTTCCATCTGTAATAATCAGTTTGCCAAAAGTGAAATCTAGATGAATTAGTTTCTGATTTCATTTTATACTTGTGTTTTTTCCATAAGTATTGTTTTTCTTTTAGTCTACCTGTTGGGAAGTAAGTGAGGTATTGCTTTTTTGTTTTTTTTGATTGGAGAATACCTGTGGGATAGTAGGTCTTAATTATATTTTTACTCCACATCGACTCATAAGCAAGTTGTCCATTAGGGTAGTATTTATAAATATAGCCATTAGGATAGCCATACTCTGCTTGATAGGCAAGTTGCCCATTTGGATGAAATGTATAATAAATATTATGATCAGAGTCCTTGACAACAGTAAGCTGCTCTATACTTCCTGTTCTGTAATGAGTTTTGAAACTATCTTTTATTTCACCAGCTATAAAACTACCTTCTTTTCGTATACTGCCATTATAATAATAATCTATCAGACGTCCATTGGCAAGACTATCACAAAAATAGTAGTACCCCTCTGCTCCAATTCCCTTTGATTGATAAAATAGTGCCTCCGTATAAAAAGTATCTCTAGTTATTAATTGTTGAACTAGAATAGGGATGGAATCCAGTAGGATAGATGAACTGAGGTCGTTATGTAAGTAGTATTGCCCTATCTCTGGTAAGGTAACTTCTTCGTTAGAAATATTAGGGTCATAATGATTACCTAATGAGTCTGTTACATACCAATAAGGCCAATGGCTCAAATCAGAGGTACATTGATTCATGAAAATAGGTACATAACGAACCTGTCCAGTAGTAATTAGACTACTGAAAAGCAATAAAAACCCAATCAAAAAACGCATGAAAATTAATAGATTAGAGCCTTCTATCTAGTTTGGTGACCATTTGGTTTTTCCAAGCTAAGAAATCGCCTGCTTGTATATGCTTACGAGCTTCACCCATCAGCCACAAGAAAAAAGAGAGGTTATGAATAGACGTAATCTGAGGTCCTAAAAGTTCTTTTGCTTGGAATAAGTGACGTACATAAGCTTTGGTATAGAATCTTGAAGTTGGATTGGTCGCATTGGGATCCAATGGACTGAAATCGTCTTTCCACTTGGCATTTTTAATATTAATCTTACCTTCAGCAGTATAAATCAAACCATGGCGAGCATTACGAGTTGGCAAAACACAATCAAACATATCGATACCTAAAGCAACACATTCTAGTAGATTAGTTGGCGTACCAACCCCCATGAGGTAGCGAGGTTTTTCTTTAGGCAGAATATCAGTAACAATATCTGTCATCTCGTACATGTCTTCGTGTGGTTCTCCTACGGAGAGTCCCCCAATGGCATTCCCAACGCTGTCATATTGGGCAATTACTTCTGCTGATTGTCTTCTCAAATCCTTGTAAACAGAACCTTGTACAATAGGAAAGAGTGCTTGTTCGTATCCATACAATGGATCAGTTTCATTAAATCGTTTCCAACACCTTTTGAGCCAACGATGAGTCATGTGCATCGAACGTTTGGCGTATTTATACTCACATGGATAAGGGGTACACTCATCAAATGCCATGATAATGTCTGCTCCAATCTTACGTTGAATATCCATGACATTTTCAGGCGTGAAAAGGTGTTTTGAGCCATCAATATGAGAAGCAAATGTAGCTCCTTCTTCTTTTATTTTTCGTCTATGAGACAACGAAAACACTTGAAATCCACCACTATCTGTCAGAATAGGCTTATCCCAACCATTAAATTTGTGCAGCCCTCCTGCTTTTTCTAGAATATCGGTCCCAGGACGTAGGTACAAGTGATAGGTATTACCCAAAATAATTTGAGCATTGATATCTTGTTTCAACTCATGCTGGTGCACTCCTTTTACGGTTGCAACAGTGCCTACAGGCATAAAAATAGGGGTCTGGATATCACCGTGAGCAGTTTGCAATGTACCTGTACGTGCTTTCGAATGAGGATCTGTAGATTCTAGTGTAAATTTCATGGTAACGGATTACTTTTTTGCAAAAGTACACAACTTCACAGACTTCTCTATAGTAAGCGGTTCAAAAAGTCTATTTATTCTTTTTTCTTCGCTTGTGTTTTTTGTTGGAAGTGGTCTTTTGAGGAGTGTTCTTTTTAGTAGTAATGAATGGACTCGCTTCCATGGTTTCTTTTCGTTCTTTTTCTATTTTCTTAAAACGATTTTTAACAATATCTTCCTCATAGTTGTCTGGAGCCAATCCAATTTGTTCTAGGGCATATAGATAATAACCTTCTAGATCCTTGTTTTCTGTCATTTCATAGCCATTGTTTTTGATAATGGCATATAGCTGAGCGGCTACGCCATAGGCTTTGAGGTCGAAAGCATGATCTGCTAATAGCACCAATTTGTCTTGAATGGTAGCAGGATTGGATAAAATGGTATTGAAGTCGTGTCGAAGAGATAAGAGATACATTTCTTCCCTACTTTTGGCAGGGATATTCATGGCATAGAGTGGATCAATGGCATAGACTTTCTGGGTGCAGTTCTGCCAATTTTCTATAATCTCTTCTGGTGGGCGATGACTGATACGCAACGAATGAGAGTAGTATTTTTCGAAGTGTAGTGCTGCTAACTTTGGCATAGACTCAATCAACTCATCAAAGTAAAGCTCCGCTCCGTGGAAATCACCTTCAGCTTGCCATTGTTTACCAATCAGGATGGCATTTTTCAAATCATCAAACAACCATTCTAATCTAAAGTCAAGTTGTTGGTAGTAATAAGTAACTAAACTGTTGTTTTCAGGAAGAGCTTTGCCAATATATAGATATCGTCGGGCAAGTTCAAATTCACCATGAGCTACATGCATTAGTATTTTAGATAGATAAACCAGTCCATCTTGATTTCGTATTTGATCGGTCGCCTCCCAGTAGGTTTTGTTAGCAACAGTAAGTACCGCAGGCGATTGTCGTAGGTACTCTTCTGTCATAAACAAATCTCCTATTTTTTGTACCGCAGGTCTAGCACCAGACTCAAATGTCA
Organism: uncultured Aureispira sp.; assembly: GCA_964404215.1. Taxonomy (GTDB): domain Bacteria; phylum Bacteroidota; class Bacteroidia; order Chitinophagales; family Saprospiraceae; genus Aureispira. The sequence goes on from CAYOJF010000024.1 coordinate 39,728, forward strand.
TGTAATGATGTACCACGGGAATGGCTTCATTGCTAGCCCACTCCTTTAGCAATACTACTTTTTCTTTCAGCTTGGCAGCTTCATAAACTACACGTACTTTTTCATCAGGGAGTAGTATTTGTGGCAAAAACTTAAGTTGTGGATTGTTGCAGCCACCATTTACTTTAGCTGTAAGCAAATAAGAATAATCCGCTAATTTGGAACGAGGTGGCTTAGATAAATTTTGGAGTCGAGTTCGTAAGCCGCTTAGTTTGTACTCGGACAATTGAGGTCGACTACTTATTTCTATTTTTGCTGGTTTACCCTTTGGGCAGGTTACCAATATTAAGACATCATTGCTAGTACGTTCGAGTCTTAGAAAACTCTCTGTTGTCTGCAAAATACGTTTCTGCCAGGCATGTAAGTAGCTGGTGTCAATAGTAGCTTCTTTGACTTTTGGGTCGGTAAGGTATTCAACTTCTATTTCTACAGCAGTTTGGGAATGAGCATGGTAGGCTCCACAGAAAAACAGCCAGTAACTCAATAGGAATACAATTCTCATTTCGATAGATTGAAGGCTTTAAATATGCTCTTAGTGCGAAGCCTAATGATAGTATGGCAAGAAAAACTATTTTTCCTCCTCTTCTTTTTCTTCTTTAGGATTAGTTTTCTCTAGGATGTAATTGATCTTACGCAATGTTTGTTCATCCTGTTCCATCATTGTTTGCAATTTGTATTCCAATTTTTCACTTTTGCCATACTTCTCAGAATCTACAAAAATCTGTTCGGGGTCATCTAAGAAAGAAGGGTTGGCAAATAAAACATTGGAACTTCGCTGATAAGCCGTGAGTGCTCTATTGACATCGGTAGCAATGACATAACCTCTTTCTATGGCTGGAATTTTCTTTATTTTTTCATACAAAATGACAGGCAACTCTCTAGTATCCCAGATATCTAGGGTGACGACAAATGCGTTACGCCCTCTTATCTTATAGGCTCTACGCACATTGATATGCTCCATTCCTTCTACAGCTAATGCTTCGTCCAAGAAAGCTCTATTGCTAGCATAGTCTCCTCCTTTGAATGCGACTATAATAGATTCATTGAAGTTCATGGTACCCGCTATGTAGGTATAAGTTTTTCGGTTTTTGAAAGTATAGGGTAGCGTATCCACTTCTAGTGGAAAGTCTTCTTCAAAATTACCTTTCAATCGCAAAGGAAACTTAATATCCTTGAATCCAATAGATTTGACATGCAACTCAAAAAAACCCCAAGGAACAGTCGCTTCCCATTTTTCGTTTTCAGGGTTGTATTTCATATCAAAGGTACGATACAAGTGTTTCTTGTTATTTCCTTTGAAACCAAACATTTTTAACTGCACAGGTAGAGCATAATAAGCTTCCCAAAAGTTTTTGGCAAGTTCTACATCATCTGCTGCTTCTAGTCCAATAGATACCTTAATAGAGTCCACAGGGCGTTCTTTACGTTGAGCCATACTCAGGCTACTGATTCCGATTAAACCGATCAAGCAAAAGAAAAATCTACACATAGTGGTACATTAAGAGAGTAAAAAGATAAGAATATAGATTGGATGAAAAACCTATAGTATTAGACGTTATTACTACAATTTTGGTCATAATAGGCCTCACTTACCAAAGATAAAAAAAAGTGCTAAGGAATTGCATTTTTCAACCGCTCTAGTATATGGAAAGTAGCAGGGCAATATTGTGTATTGGTTACATGGTAGTTCAAATTGCTAGAGAACTGCTCATCTGTATGGGGATAGGTACGGCAGGCTTTGGGACGAAATTCATAAATACTACAGTGTTTGTCTGCTAGTAGAAATGGACAAGGACTCTGATTCATCACTTGATCGCCATCTTCGTCTATTGTCAAATATTGAGCCTCAAATTTGGCGTTAGATAGCCCTAGTTTTTTGGCAATACGATTCACATCTGTGCTGTTGACCAAAGGTGGAATTCCTGTACAGCAGTTGGCACAGTCTAAACAGTCTAGTTGTTCAAATACTTCCTCATGTACCTGTACAGCAAATTTATCCAAGGATTTACCTTTATGTCGTTTGAGCTTTTTGAGAAGCTTTTTTTGATGAGGAAGGTGGCTGTCTTTTTGCTTTCGCCAATTTTCGATTAGGTTGGACATGTGTTATTTACTAGTAATCAATTCGAGTATTTGATATATTTCAGCTTTTGCTTCTTGTGTGTTTTCAAAACTAAATACACCCAGTTTTTTAGCATTGTTAATGGCTGTTGTTTGTAGTGGTTTGAGGCGTTGGTAGAGATCTGGATTAGAATGAATGTAGTATTTTTTTGTTTTTTGATAAGAAGGCAGCTGTTTTTTCAAATCTTTAGCAGCGGCATTACATTGAGCATAAAATTTACCAGTATTAGAAAAGTGTAATAAATGCCAAAACTCTAAACAGGGATTATTGACCAACACAGTTACATTTTTGTGACGTCTTTGGAGCGTATTGATATATCCTTTTAGTTTTTGGATAATAGAGGCACTGCCTTTTTTTCGCTCTTGCTCTTCTTTATTGATCGTATCAAAATCCAACAACCAAAAAACATAATCATAGTTAGCACTATTAGTTTTGACTTGCTCAAATTGGTCTTTCAGCTTTGCTTTTTTCTGAAGCTCTGGTTTAATATCAATTTTGGGCAAATTTTCTTTTTCATGCTCCTTCATCAATTGCAAATACCAAAATTCGGTCTCGCCATCTACAATGATACTATAAGTTTTATTACCACTATTTTTACGACTCCTTATTTTTCTATTCTTCTTCCTCATCGCCTGTATTTAAGTAGTAATTTCCCAAATTAGGTGTAGCACCTAGCTTCCCTGTCTTGTAAGCATTATAGAAAGAACTGGTATTTCTAACCACAGAAGAATCAAAATCAGACAAGGAGTACAAATCAGTAGCTCCATTAGCTTGCTTCTCTGTAAACCAAATGGCATCTTCTCTGAGTATCTCTCTTTTCATTAGCAATTCTCTATAATGGGTGGTTACTAATAGTTGAGACCGTTTGGCATTGGCTAAGAATGTCAATAAAAAATGCTCTAGCAGGTCAGGGTGGAGGGAGGATTCTAGTTCGTCAATGAGGAGGAGAGTAGGGTGCTGTATTACTGAAGCGAGTAAACCTGCAAACTGAAAATAACGTTGTGTTCCTAATGATTCTTGGTCAAAGTTCAACGAGTATCTTTCAGTATTATTGACTTGATGCTGGAAACTCACAGAGCCAACTTCATCATCAAACACATGAGTCTTACCCTCAATAACCACTCTTTCTGGTTCTGGAGACTCAATTTTTATATCATTTATTTTGAAATCTGCTTTGCTTAGTAATTCTAATAGAAATTTCTTATCAATAAACTCTTTGGATAATCCTTCTGTAATAAAGTCTACTAAACCACTATTTGGCTTTACTAGTGGGCATAAATAGCCACTAAACCAATCTTCAATAATTTGTAATTCTTTTGATTCTATATTAGTTTTGAGATAGCCTGTGAGAGTTGGAGTATTCCATAAAGTGTTCGCTTCTAATACTTCTTTCTGAACTTTGCTGATTTTAATTTTGCTGCCAAATCGAATACTGCTAAACTGCTTTTCTAAATTTGTCTGTCTTTCAAAGACTATTGCTTTGTTAGGATTATAGAAATACAAAATTTCATGATGTATAGCTTCTTGGGAGAATGTAATTTCATAGAGGTATTTGATATTGTCCTCTCCTACAAATTCTATTTTGAAAATAGTAGGCTGTTTAGGGGTATCCTTATCAAACAGAAAAGGCTCAAAGTCTAGTTTTTCATTTTTTGATTTTAAAGGATCAAATATCATTTTACTCAAAAAATCCAATGCCTTCAGAATAGTCGTTTTACCAGAAGCATTAGCACCAAAGATAAGTCCCAGTTTGAGTAGGCGTATTTTGGGAGTGACATTGATGATATAGTATTCCTCCAAATCCTTGGAGTTGGTTGCATCAAAAGAAAGGGTCACCTCATCTTTGATAGAACCAAAATTTTGTACAGAAAAGCTAATGAGCATAGTTTTGTCTTAATATTTGCTAGTGATTTACAAATATAGATAGAAAAGTAGTTTTTTGAGTTGTTTTATTGCTGTAAAATAAAAAATGCTCCAAACAAATTGTTCAGAGCATTTTATTATATCAACTATCTTTGTAAAGAAGAGAGAATCTACCATCTAATAGTCTAACTTCTAGTAATCTAACCTCTCCTTCTCCACTCACAATTGGCATCTACACGACAATATTCACCATACGTTTAGGAACGACAATCACTTTACGAACAGTTTTGCCTTCAATCAAACGCTGTACTTCCTCTAGGGCAAGAGCTTCTTTTTCGATGGTATCTTTAGAGGCATCTGCCTGAAAAGTAGCCATCGTTTTCTTTTTGCCATTGATACAGATAGGATATTCTACCGTACTTTCTACCAAGTATTTTTCCTCATGAGTAGGGAAAGTGCCATTAGCATGAATAGAACCTTCGTTTCCAAGTACTGACCAAAGTTCCTCTGTAATATAAGGAGCAAAAGGAGCCATTAAGCTCACTAATGGAGCTAAAATTTCTCTTTTATGACAGTTAGCTTTACGCAAATCATTAACGGCAATCATAAAGGCAGCAATACAAGTATTGAAAGAGAACTGCTCTATATCATGATTGATTTTTTTGATGACCGTATGGAGGATTTTAAGCTCCGCAGGAGTTGCTTTGTCTTCTGTTACGACCCATTTTTCTTCCTTGTAAAACAAAGACCAAAACTTACGCAAAAACTTCGATACCCCTGTAATCCCTTTTACATCCCAAGGCTTACTATCTTCGATAGGTCCTAGGAACATTTCATACATGCGGAAACAATCGGCTCCATATTGATCAGAAACATCATCTGGATTAATGACATTATATTTTGATTTAGAAATTTTACCTATTTCACTGTGTGTTACAACTGCCCCTTCTGGATTAGTAATAAAAATAGCATCCTGATAATCAGGAAGCCAGTTTCTGAACTCTTCTAATCCTGCAGCATCTAAGTAAGAATCATCTTCTCCATAGTTTTTGACGAAGTCAATATGGACAGGAATCAAGGTCATTTCTTGATCTTTGTATTGGTCAATACAGCCTGCACACAAGAAAACAGATTTACCCTCTTGTTTTTCTTTGAGCATGTACATATATTCAATACGCCCTTGGAGCATTCCTTGGTTAATCAACTTCTTGTAAGGCTCAGTAGTAGGTACTATTCCCAAATCATACAAGAATTTGTGCCAAAAACGAGAATACATTAAATGCCCTACAGCGTGTTCTGCACCACCAACATACAAATCTACTTGCTGCCAATAGTTGACGGCTTCTTGACTAAACATTTCTTCGTCATTATTGGCATCCATATAACGCAAAAAATACCAAGAAGAACCTGCAAAACCAGGCATGGTATCTATTTCACGAGTCATGCCATCAGGTGTTTGCATCCATTCTGTTGCTCTAGCAAGTGGAGCTTTACCTTCTTTCGTTGGTTTGAAATTATCCAACTCGGGTAAAGCTACAGGCAAGTCATTAACCGTGTGAGGGATTCCATCAGCATCATATTGAATAGGGAAGGGTTCTCCCCAATAGCGTTGACGACTAAAGTTAGCGTCTCTCAAACGATAGTTTATTTTACCTTCACCAATATTTTTTTCTTCAAGGATAGCAATGGCTTTTTTGATAGCTTCTTTTACTGTCAATCCATTGAGGTCACCAGAATTAATCATAGTTCCTACTTTGTCGCCTATTTCAGCTCCTTCGTGAGCAGATTGATCGACTACGGGAATGATTTCTAGATTAAATTTTTCAGCAAAACGAGCATCTCGTTCATCACCACTTGGTACCGCCATGATAGCCCCCGTCCCATAGCCTGCCAATACATAGTCTGCAATCCAAATAGGAACTTGCTTACCACTAGCAGGATTGATCGCATAAGCTCCAGTAAAGGCACCTGTAACAGATTTTACATCTGCCATTCTATCTCTTTCTGAGCGTCCATTAGTATAGTCAATATACTCTTCGATTGCTTGTTTTTGGTCTGCGGTAGTAATCTGGCTAACCAAGTCGTGTTCTGGAGCTAATACCATGAATGTAGCTCCATAGATCGTATCGGGACGAGTCGTAAAGACCTCAATTTTATCATTATGTTGGTCAATATCGAAGAACACTTTGGCTCCTTCCGAGCGACCAATCCAGTTTTTTTGTTGCGTTTTGAGTGCTTCCGAAAATTCGACTTCCTCCAAACCATTGAGCAAACGCTCTGCATAAGCAATGATTCTCAATGCCCATTGGAGCATTGGTTTTTTGGTGACAGGGTGTCCACCACGTTCCGAAACGCCGTCTTTGACTTCATCATTAGCGAGTACGGTTCCGAGCTCTTCGCACCAGTTAACAAAACTAGTTTTGCGGTAAGCCAAACGATAGTTCATTAGAATATCAGACTGCTCACGAGCAGAGAATTGATTCCATTGTGCTGCTGTAAAAATTTCTTCTTGACTGCTAGCCGCCTGAACGTTGGCATTTCCTTCTTTTTGGAAAGTAGCAACTAAAGCACTAATAGGAGCAGCTTTTTGTTGGTGGGTATCGTAATAATGTTCAAAAATCTTCAAGAAGATACTTTGAGTCCATTTATAATATTTAGGATCAGAAGTGTTGACTTGTCGATCCCAATCAAAACAGAAGCCTAGATTGTCTAATTGAGCACGGTAACGCTCCATGTTTTCGGCTGTACTTACTGCAGGATGAACACCTGTTTTGATAGCATACTGTTCTGCTGGTAAACCAAAAGCATCGTAGCCCATTGGATGCAGTACATTATATCCTTGTAGGCGTTTGTAGCGAGCAAAAATATCACTAGCAATATATCCTAATGGATGCCCTACGTGTAGCCCCGCACCAGAAGGATAAGGGAACATGTCTAAGACATAGTATTTTGGTTTAGAAGTGTCGTTTGTTGTTTTGTAAACCTTGTTTTCTTGCCAGAATTGACGCCACTTTGCTTCAATGGCATTTGGTTGATAATCCATTTTGTTATTGCTCGTTTTGTAGTAAAAGTATAGGATAATTCCTATTGGATATAGGAAGCGAAAATAAGATAAAGTTCTTAAAAAAATAGCTTCTGATCCAAGTATTTTCATAAATGCAACCTATCTAGGAGTAGTTCACTTTTAGAGTATTCTTATGAGGGCTAATAATCTATGGTGTTTGTGATGGAATTAGAACGAATAGCTGTAAAGCGAGTAATCATTAAAATTAAATTTTAAAGGGACTTGATTTTTTAAAATGTTTAATTTATATTATTTAGACATAAATATAAAACTATTTGAAAATCATTGTAGATAATGACAGAAAAGCCCCACCTTTTTTATCTTTGCCTCGTTTATTAATATAAACGAATCAAGAGAAACCAAAAAAGATATATTATGCAAAATTCCTTCATAAAAATAGTAGTATTTCTGATACTACCACTTATTTGCTCTTCAGGCAGTTTGTACGCTCAGAGCCAAAAAATATTTGTCAAATCACTCACTTTGGAATCTTCTGCTGTAGTGGCGGATTTGGAAGGAGAGGTTACTTTTGTAGAATGGGATAAGGAGTTTGTTCGAGTAACAGCTACTGTTCAGGTCTTGAATTTTGACGAAGAAATGCTCAAGCGTCTAGCAGTAGCAGGACGGTATGATTTGGTCTCCAAATTAGAGGAAGGTGGGATGTATATCCGTATGCCCAAATTGGCAAAAGAAATTGTTATCAGAGGTCAAAAACTTGAAGAGCGAGTACGATACGAAATTGCTGTTCCCCAAAAGACGATTGTTGAAATAGAAAAACAGACAAAGCAGACAGAGGGGATGTAAAAAAATGCCTTAGTAATTAATAAAGCCGAATCATTTTAAAGTGGTTCGGCTTATTTTTTAACCTGCCAAACTCTGCATAAAAAAAGGCAGGATAATGATAAAAATCGTATTTAATATTTATCTTTACGTTTCCATTTCTACACTACACTACACTTTTATTGACTTATTGCAGTTAATTCCACTACCAATACTGTATGAGTAATTGTGTGCTTTAAGTTTTAAGGCATACATGCAGAAAATAAAATAGACTTATTTTGATATATTATTTTTTTTAACACACAAAATGTAAAAATGAAAAAAATACTACTAGCAGCAGGGGTTTCTCTGTTATTACAAAGTTATGTTTTTGGTCAGGGTGTAGGTATCAATGATGATAACAGTTCGCCAGCAGCGTCAGCAATGCTAGACGTAAAGTCGACTAACAAAGGTATGTTGGTGCCTCGAATGACAACAGCACAACGAATTGCTATTCCAGCACCAGCGACTGGTTTATTAGTATTTGATAATACTACTACGGGATTTTGGTATTTTGATGGTACGGCATGGATTCAATTAGTCGCTGGAGTGGATAGCGATAATCAGACGCTTGGCTTGAGTGGTAATACACTTAGTATTACTGGGGGGAACAGTGTTAATTTGACTGGTTTTGCCAATACAGATAACCAAACTTTGGGTTTGACAGGAACTACCTTAAATATTACAGGTGGGAATAATGTTAACTTGTCAAGTTTAGTTAATGATGCAGATGCTGTAATTGGAAATGAGTACAATACAGGTTTTGCTTTATCAGGAAATGACCTTACTATCACAGATGGTGGAGGAGGACGTACGGTTAATTTAGCGGCAATCGCTAAGTCTGGTCGTAATGGATTAAGAGATGTTGGTAATTTTATTCACTTAGGTGGAAACCTAGTAGAAAATACAACAGTAACAGCACAGGCATTTTCTATGAACTTTAATTTGAATGCTTTAGGAAACTTTAATATTCAAGACAATGGGGTTAACCATTTTTCTGTTTTGAATAATGGAAGTACAGTATTTGGAGGAGATGTAGAGTGGAGGGATGAAAATACAGGAGCAGGTATTTTGCTTGCTCGCTTATTTGATGAGGCAAATGATGGACGATTTATTATCTATGAAAATGGACTTACCTCAGTTGATTTAGACGCAAACACACAATTTATATTTAATGAGCAAGGGTTGGATAGAAATTTCCGAATAGAGTCAGATGGAAATCCCAATATGATGTTTGTAGATGCAGGAGCTAACAGACTATCAGTAGGAACAAACCTTGCTGGAGGAACCTTTAACGTACAAGGAAATTCATTTCACTCAGATGATATTTATTTGAGAGATGGAGCTGTAGCTACAGGAGATGTATTGGTGAGAATATTTGATTCAGCAGATGATGGGATTATTGATGTCTATGAGAACAATGCGATGAATCACCGTATTCATGGTAATGGAGTGAGTGTATTCAATGAACAAGGAAATAATAATGCTGATATTCGTATGGAGTCAGATTTAGATGCTAATAACTTCTTTTCGGATGCAGGAACTAATCGTGTAGGTATTGGAACAGGAGTACCAGCACAAAAGCTGCATGTAGTAGGTACGACAAGAATCTCTACGTTAGCAGGAGCAGGTAACCGTATGGTAGTGGCGAATGCAAATGGAGATTTATTGACTCAGGCAATTACAGTGGGTGATATTACAGGAGTTACAGCAGGAACAGGTTTGACTGGAGGAGGAACAGTAGGTAACGTAACTCTAAATGCAGTGGGGCTTAATGGATTGACAACGAATGCCAATGATATTAGACTGGGCGGAAACTTAATCGAAAATACAACAATAACAGGACAGACATTTGCAATGAATTTCAACCTGAATAGTTCTGGCGATTTCCATATTCAAGATAATGCTGTTAATCATTTTTCTGTTTTTGACAATGGAGATGCTGCTTTTGGTAGTGATGTTTACTGGAGAGATGAGAACACAGGAGGAACTATTCTTGCACAACTAATAGATGATGGAAATGATGGACGATTCATTATTCGTGAAAACGGCATAACATCAGTTGATTTAGATGCAAATACAGCGTTTACCTTCAACGAACAAGGATTAGATCGTGATTTTAGAATTGAATCAGATGTAGATGCGAATATATTCCGTGTTAATTCTGGTACGAACAGAATTGGTATTGGGGATGCTGCTCCAACAACTCGTTTAGAAGTAGCTGCTACTGATGGACAAACATTAATGCTGTCTCGTCAAGATGGTACTATTCAAGCTAATGAACAACTTGGTGGTATTGGATTTGACGGTTCAGATGGAAACACACCAGATGATATCAGAGAATCTTCAGCGGCTATTATTGCTTTTGCTGCAGAAGATCATTCTACAGGAGATAAAGGAGGAAGGCTTTCTTTCTGGACATCTCCTATCAATCAAGATGATGACACTGATGGATTAGAGCGTTTTCGTATTGATCAAAATGGCTTTCACTATGTAGGAGGAGATATGTATTGGAGAGATGCTTCTGTTACAGGAACTAATATCGCACGTATTGTAGATGATGGGAATGACGGACAGATGATTATTTATGAAGATGGTATTACACAAATATTATTAGATGCGAATGGTACTTCTGTTTTTAATGAAAGAGGACTAGATCGTAACGTAAGGATAGAGTCAGATGGAGATGCTAATAATTTCTTTGCTGATGGAGGAACGAATCGTGTTGGTATTGGTACAGGAACTCCTGCACAAAAGCTACACGTAGTAGGTACAACAAGAATCTCTACCTTGGCAGGAGCAGGTAACCGTATGGTAGTGGCTAACGCTAATGGTGATTTATTGACTCAGGCAGTACCAGCCAATGGTGATATTACTGGAGTTACTGCTGGGAATGGTTTAATTGGTGGTGGAACTACTGGTACAGTTACTGTCAATGCAGTAGCAACAAATGGATTAAGAACTACAGCAAATGATATGAGATTGGGAGGGAATCTAATCGAAAACACAACAGTAACAGGACAGACATTTGCAATGAATTTCAACCTGAATAGTACAGGAGACTTCCATATTCAAGATAATGGTACCAATCATTTTTCAGTTTTTGATAATGGAAATACAGTATTTGGAGGAGATGTACAATGGAGAGATGAGAATACAGGGGGTACTATATTAGGACAATTAATTGACGATGGAAATGATGGTAGATTTCTTATCTATGAAAATGGGGCGACATCGGTAGATTTAGATGCGAATTCACAGTTTATTTTTAATGAGCAAGGATTGGATAGAAATTTCCGAATAGAGTCTGATGTAAACCAAAATATGTTATTCTTAGATGCAGGAGCTAATCGACTATCAGTGGGAACCAATCTAAGTGGAGGAACCTTTAACGTACAAGGAAATTCATTTCACTCAGATGATATTTATTTGAGAGATGGAGCAGTAAATGCAGGAGATGTATTGGTAAGAATATATGATTCAGCAGATGACGGAATAATTGATGTTTATGAGAACAATGCGATGAATCACCGTATTCATGGTAATGGGGTAAGTGTATTCAATGAACAAGGAAATAACAATGCTGATATTCGCATGGAATCAGATGCTAATGCAAATATGTTCTACTTAGATGCAGGAACTAATCGACTATCAGTAGGAACCAATCTAAGTGGAGGAACCTTTAATGTACAAGGAAATTCTTATCACTCAGATGATATTTATTTGAGAGATGGAGCAGTAAATGCAGGAGATGTATTGGTAAGAATATATGATTCAGCAGATGACGGAATAATTGATGTCTATGAGAACAATGCGATGAATCACCGTATCCATGGTAATGGAGTAAGTGTATTTAATGAGCAAGGAATTAATACTGCGGATATTCGTATGGAGTCGGATTTAAGTGCAAATATGTTTTTTTTAGATGCAGGAGCAAATAATATTGGTATTAATACTGCTAACCCTGGTGCAAAACTACATATTACTGCAGATGGTACTGCCATTGGTGATGGGATACGATTAACCTCTTCGGCAGGTAATGCACAAGATTGGTATACCTATATGAATGCTGATGATGATATGATTATTCGTGATGATGCTTCTGATGTAATGTGTTTTGAAAATGGTACAGACCGTGTTGGTATCAATACCAATGCACCAACTGCTAATTTATCTGTGAGTGGTACAGCTAATAAAACTGGTGGAGGAACATGGGCTGCATTCTCTGATAGACGATTGAAAAAGGATGTTATTCCATATACAGATGGATTAACAGAATTACTTCAAATCAATCCGGTCAAATTCAAATATATTGGGGAATTTGCAATGGAAGATAATCCAGAGAAAGAGTTTATTGGTGTGATCGCACAAGAGGTGAAGGAAGTAGCTCCATATATGGTAGAAACGGTTACTTATAAACCTGAACGAATTACTGAATTTGATCCTAATGATGAAGATGGAAGTTCTTCTACCTATAAAAAAACAGAGGGGTTAACACCTGGACAAGATTTATTGTCTTATGATGCATCGGCTCTAAGTTATATGCTTATTAATTCTATCAAAGAGCAACAAGCTATCATTGAGCAGCTCAAAAAAGAGCAAGCTGATACTAAAAAAGAATTGGCTGAAATCAAAGCACTATTGTTAGAAATGAACAAAAACAAATAATAGGTATGAAAAATTATATGATAGCTCTTGGCTGTCTATTGCCTTATTTGTTGTACGCACAAGGGGGAATAGTAGTAGAGGGAGCGAATTTGAATATCGTAAATGGTACAGACTTTAGAGTAGAGTCAGGCGGCGTAATCAATCAAGCTGGTGGAAGTATAGATAATGAAGGAAACTTGTACTTGGATAATAACTGGGTACAGACGGCTTCTACCTATACAGGAAATGGCTGGATGTGGTATGAAGGATCGACGAACCAGAGTATCAATGGAGCGACAGTGATCCCTAGACTACGAGTAGACAATGGAAATCGGTTGTTATTACAGAGTAATATAAGCGTGACGAACGAGTTGAGTCTGATGAACAATGGAAGTATTCTATTGGGGACGAATAATGTCGTGATATCACCAACAGCAACGATTACAGGATTTGATGCAAGTCATTATCTGATTACAAACTCTACTGGATTTTTGCAGCGAAGAGTGGCAGGAGCGAATGTTATTTTCCCAATAGGAAACACGAATTTTAATCCTGCAACTATATCAAATAGTGGTGTAGCCGATGAATTTGAAGTTCGTTTGACCGAGCAAGTACTAGACAATGGAACGGCAGGACCTGTAATAACAGCGGATGTAGTCGGACGCACCTGGTTGATCGAAGAACAAACAGTAGGCGGCTCGGATGCGACGGTAACCTTACAATGGGAGACGCCTAATGAGTTGACGGCTTTTGACCGCAATAATTGTGGAGTAGCACACCATATAGGAGGTACATTGTGGGACAATCCCCCCGTGTATTCACCAGCGACGAATGTAGGTGTCAATACTTGGACTCAAACACGAAGTGGATTTACTAGCTTTTCTCCTTTTATAGTAAGAGATCCAGAGGCAAATGATTTGCCAGTGGAGTTGCTATCCTTTGAGGCAGAGCGGGTTACTATTAATCAAGTTGATTTGGAATGGATAACAGCAACAGAGTTGAATAACGATGGTTTCGAGGTACAGCGAATGTTGGAAGGCGAACAGCAATTCACGAAAATAGGCTGGGTCGCAGGAAATGGGACCACGACTAATACTTCTTATTATACATTTGAAGATGACAACGGCTTTAGTGGAATCTCTTATTACCGTCTGAAACAAATCGATTTTGATGGTACGTTTACCTACTCAGATATACGAGCAGTAGATGGAGAAGAAGGAGAGGTCTTGACGATATTTCCGAATCCAGCAGTTGACTTAATCAATATCCGACTACAGAAAGAAGACAACACCGATTTATTTATCAAAGTGTATGATAGTAAAGGGGCTTTGGTAATCAATCAACAAAAAGTACTGTATAGCAATGTTGTACAATTGACGGAAATAAATGAATTAGCAGCAGGTGTTTATTGGATGCAGATAGCAACCAAAGATGGAAATACTTACGCTAAAAAATTCGTTAAGCAACGTAATTAAAATACTACTAGTAAAGCAAGAATCTGATAGTGAAAGGGTTCTGTAAAAAGATCAGATATCATTTATTGATATCTGGTTTTTTTTTGTATTTATTACTTGTATCCTATTGGAAATACTTTAAATAATATATTATATTTGTAGCTCATCGGAAAAACCTACAAAAAATACACTAATCAAACTACTACACTATGAAAAATATCTTTTACGTATTACTACTAATGAGTGCTTACTATAATGCACTTGGGCAAACAGGAGAATTAGCACCAGATGATTTTCGATATACAGAGATAGGGCCTAATCTCAATACAGGCTTTGATGCAGTAGATCCAGATATTGCTTATAATAGTGCTGACGATGAATATTTATTGGTATTTAGTGCTGATAGGGCAACGTCTGTTGGAGAGGATGAAATCTTTGGACAACGAATTGCTGCTGCATCAGGCAATAAAATAGGAACAGAATTTAGAATTAGTTTT
>CAYOJF010000025.1:0-54121 GCA_964404215.1 uncultured Aureispira sp.
ACCCCTCTTTCCTCCTTAAAACAAAAAAAAGAGACTGCCCTTTTCCGACAGCCTCCTTTTTTTATACGATTATTTCTCTCGCTTGAATATCATCACTAAATCACGGGAAGTCCCTTGTGCCATATTAGTATCAAATGAGTTGACGAGCTCTCAACCTTCTGCCCCTAATTTATTAATATGTTTGCTCAGAGCATTTTCATCTACTTTCCCTCCCATGGAGAAAAAACCACCAGTGATGTCCATCTTTAATACTTTATATTCAAATTTTTTCATAGTATAATTTTTATAGTTGTTCAGATTACAAAAACCCTTTTCTTAATTATAACTAAGAAAAGGGTTTTCTGGATAATTTCAAACTAGAAAGAAGTAGTAAGACTAATCTATTAATGTCACTAGGTCTTCTTTGCTTTTTCTGACTTTTTTCAAATTCACTAGCCAATCATTTTCAGCATCTCTATAACCAACTGGAAGTAAAACACAACTTCTTAGCCCTTTAGCTCTCAATCCTAAAATTTCATCCACGGCATCTTCACTAAATCCTTCCATTGGTGTGCAATCTACCCCTTCAAATGCCGCCGCTGTCAATGCGGCTGTAAAAGCAATGTAAGCTTGTCTAGCAGCATGTTGATAGCTTACTTCTGGGTCTTGTTTTGGATAAATACCTAACAATTGTTGGCGATAATTTTCCCAGCCTTCATTCTTGAATCCACGTACTGTATTCACCAAATCAAATGCGGTATTGATTCTATCCTCAGTATAAGCATCCCAAGCTGCAAAAACAAATAAATGAGAACAGTCCGATACTACTGACTGATTCCAAGCTACTGGCCTGATTTTATCTTTAATTTCTTGATTAGTGATAATGATCACCTCAAATGGTTGTAATCCACTAGAAGTTGGGGCTAGAGAAATAGCTTCTACAATATTATCTATTTTTTCTTGTGCTACTTTCTTTCCATTCATTGCTTTGGCAGCATAACGCCACTCCAATTTATCTAATAATTCCATTATAATAACTAGTTGTTTTAAGTGTAATTGAATAACACAAAGATATACTTTTATTGCGAACTAATACATTAAATGTACTAACATCTAAATTAAATAAATCCTAAAGTTTAGGACTATTTTTCTAAATACTGAAAATTACTCCCAACAGTGGAGTAATAACATAAAACTAATTCTTCTTCTGGAAAAGGTATTTTGCGAGTTGTCTGTGCTTCAGACTGATAACCATAATTGGACTTAGGTAACACCAAATTGCTACTGTCTGCTAATGTTTGCCATTCCTTAGTAGATACTTGTATTCCTGTTTCTGTTAATCCTTCTAACCATTCTGATATAGAATCTCGCTCTACTCGAACAATTAATCGAATATTATAATCTGATGGACCATGAATAAGTCCTGTTTCATTGAAGTTGTTTAAAAAGTCCGTTTGTGACAAAATGAGTAAGATTTTTGAGTTAATTGAGTCAAAAATTTGACTAATAGCCTTAGCTATTCGACTAATTTTTAACGATAAGTAACACGAAAAGATATTTCATTTGGACATGAAGAGACTTCTTAAACAACTTCATTATCTTGATACTGGATATGATAAGCAACTACGTCAAATTCAGTTGGTGCATTAACATAACGTTCCATTATCTCTAACCGTTCTTTCTCTGTGGCTGTTTGATGACTGTAAACATCTATTGTTTTGTTGGAATTTTCGCAGGAGAAAAGCAACAAAAAAATGATACTGGTGATTATTTTGTGGTGCATGTTTTCATACCTAGATTATAAAATGAAGCCCGCCTTTTTCACACCTGCTATGCTTATAAAAGCTATTGGGATACAAAAATAAATCAAAAGAACTGTTGTAAGCTGTTTTGAAAAATAAACACACCAGAGAGACAGACGATTAAGAACATTCTTTATTAGACATTATTACTTCATTTTCTGTTTAGATAAATATTTATTTCTTTTACGATAGCATCAGATGGATCTAAACATTCCATCATTTCCAAAGGAAAAGGCGTTTCATTCACCTCTAATATTTTATACCATTCCAATACTTTTACAAATTTTTCCCGACCAATTTTTTTGTTACCAAGTTTAAAATAACAAAATCCAATCTGTTCAATTAACTTGACATATCGCCAAATTTGGAATTTTTTCAATTCTTTTTGATCCACCTTTTTATATAGCACTAAAGCTTCTTTGAATGCTCCTTTATCTTGAAAACAATGTGCAGCATAAAGGCAAGCCAAAAAATTATTTGAATCTAGCTGATAAGCTTTCAAGAATAGCTCTGAGGCTAAAACTATGTTATGTTTCTCATTCTCATCCAAAAAATAAAAACCCAGTCCCAGAATATAAATATCTTCAGAATCTGGAGAATCTAAATCACCTACCATAGCTTCCATTTCTATTAGAAGCTGTTTTCTTCTTTCCTCATCCCCTTCTAATCTAAAGATTTCGTATTTCTCATGGAGAGCCTTTTTGTAATTTTTTTCTCTTTCCTGAATCATATTATGATTACAAATAAATGCCCACAACAACAATAGAGTCTATTGTTCCTGTGGGCATTATTATTTTATAATTTTAAATTAGCTAAATCTCTAGTCCATGAAATACATTGGCGGAAAATCATTAGGCCTCGCCTCATGCATTAGAGCATATACTCGTTCAAAAATATCTTCTGCACTAGGTTTGATGAAATAATCTCCATCTGATCCATAGGCAGGGCGAACATCTGCGGCACAGATCGTAACAGGTTCTGCATCCAATTGGAAGTAACCTTTTTGTTCTACCAATATTTTCTGCAACATATAAGCCGTCGCTCCTCCTGCAAAGTCTTCATCCAATATTACCAGACGATTCGTCTTTTGGAGAGAAGTCACAATGCTATGTTCTAAATCAAATGGCATCAATGATTGTACATCAATCAGTTCGACTGAAATTCCTTCTTCCGTTAGTGTCTTAATAGCATCCTCTGCTATTCTGATACAAGAACCATACGTTACTAAAGTAACATCGGCTCCTTCTTGTAGTATTTCTGGTGTACCAACTGGCACCGTGAACTCCCCTACATTAGATGGCAATTTTTCTTTTAGACGATAGCCATTCAAGCATTCTATAATCAAAGCAGGATCATCAGACTGTAGCATAGTATTATAGAAACCAGCGGCCTGTGTCATATTACGAGGAACAAGTACACAAATACCTTTTAGGCTGTTCAGTAACATACCTATAGGAGAACCTGAGTGCCAAATACCTTCCAAACGGTGTCCTCTCGTACGAATGATAGCAGGAGCAGCTTGAGTTGCATTGGAGCGATAGCGTACCGTAGCCAAATCATCTGAAAGAGCCGATAAACTATAAATCAAATAATCTAAATACTGGATTTCTGCAATTGGACGGAGACCACGCATAGACATTCCTATCGCCTGTCCCATGATGGTCCATTCTCGTATACCGGTATCAAAAACCCGTTCTTCACCATACTTGGCTTGTAACCCTGCAAATGCTTGATTCACATCACCAATCTGCCCCACATCTTCTCCAAAAGCGTAAATAGTTGAATTATTTTCTAAATGGTAATCAAAACAAGCATTTAATACTTCAAAACCATTTTTTAGCTTTGCATTCCTGTCATATTCTACAGGGACAACAGGTATATTGGTAGCAGCATATGCTGTCTCGCTATACAAATGCGATCTATATTTATACTCATAAGTCACTGTCAAATCTTTGACCCAATTTTTGAGTTCAGTAATTGCAGGACTATTTTCACCACGGGTTACTCGTAAAACATTACGTCCAATAGCCACAATATCTTTAATAGCTGGACCCAATTTATTAGCAAGTTTTTGTTGCCATTTAGTTACTGCTGCTGTTTGCGAACTCTCTTGTGCTACTCGACCTAGTAGTTCATCTGCTTTCGCAAATTCTGTTTTGATAGGCTCTTGAAAATTGCTCCATGCTTTTTTGATACTTGCTTTTACTTCTTTCTTGGCCGTTTTAGCGACCTGATCTAGCTCTTCTTCTGTCGCTATGGCTGTAGCTGTAAGCCACAAACGCATCTGACGCAGCCCATCCTGTTCTTTTTCAAACGCAAGACGATCTTGATCTTTGTATCGTTCGTGCGAACCAGATGTAGAGTGGCCTTGAGGCTGTGTACACTCTTCCACATGAAACAAACAAGGTCGGTGTGTTTCTCTTGTTTTTTCGATTCCTTGCTCAAACACCTCTCTTAACTGTACATAATCCCAACCTTTTACCTTATAGATGTCAAATCCTCGCTCTCCTTCTTCCTTTACCTGCATTCCAGATAGTGCTTCCGATATACTGCCTTTTGAAGTTTGGTATTCCTTTGGAACAGAAATACCGTAACCATCATCCCATACAAAAACTGCTAAAGGAACTTGCATAACACCTGCTGCATTAATCGTTTCCCAGAATACACCTTCTGAAGTACTCGCATCACCTATGGTCACAAAAGAAACTTCATTTCCTGTATTTGAAAAATCAGTATCTTGCAAATCAGCAGCAGCACGGTATTGTTTAGAGGCTAATGCTACCCCCAATGCCCTTGCCATTTGACCTGCTGTTGGGGATATATCAGCCGTTACGTTTTTAGTATCGGTATGCTTTAGCCAATTTCCTTGTTTGTCTACCAGAGGGGTCGAAAAGTGAGAATTCATTTGGCGTCCAGCTGAAAATGGCTCAAATGCTTCATCTGCATGGGCATACAACTGAGCATATAGCTGCTCTATAGTCGCCAATCCAGAAGCAAGCATAAAAGTCTGATCTCTATAATAACCTGAACGAAAATCGCCTTTTTTGAAAGCTCGTGCCATTGCCAACTGAGCAATTTCCTTACCTGCTCCAAAGATTCCAAATTTTGCCTTACCTGTCAATACCTCTTTACGACCCATCAAACTTGCTTCTCTACTAATACAAGCCATTCTAAAATCTTCCAAAGCTTGTTCTTTAAAAGAATTAGAATAATTCGGGGCAGCCGTTTTGGCAGTTAATTTCGTTTCACTCATAGCTATTTTTATATGGTTTTCAATGAAGCAATAATAGTGGTACTTAGGTATTCGCCATAATCATAATTATAGCCAGCTTTCACCAATTATTGTATTATCAAATTTGCATCTAACCAACAATATATCGTATTGATTGGTTGAATTACGCAGCAAAAATATAATATTTTTTCCGACACCACCATAGGTTAAGATGATTTTGTATCAAAAAATAACCTTTGGTTAATAAGTTTGGCATACTCTTGGAATTATGAGTAGTGAAATTACTAAAACTAAAACTTTAGTTAAAAAAAGAGCAAAGGCTTGGAGATTAGTTTTAAAATTCTCTATATTTGTAATATACAAAGCAATAAGTAGACTCTGTATGAGAATATTATTGCAAATTACATTGACTAAAAATACTAATAAATCATGAAAAAAATATTCGGACTTTTGGTAGCTACTTTTCTAATGACCAGTACTATCTCAGCACAAGACATCAAATTTGAACTATATCAAGGTGACAAAGCTACCGCTAAAGACCTTAGTTCTGCTGATGAACAATCAGGTGCTAAATTGGCACAAAAAGGAGCAACTACAGAGTGGAATTACGGTACGATTGAGAAATCGTCTACTGGAGTTCGTTTTTTCAAATTTAATAATACCGGCAAAGCTCCTCTCATTATTAAAGGAGCTAAAGGTAGTTGTGGCTGTACAGTACCTTCTTACCCAAAAGAGCCAATTATGCCAGGTGAAAGTGGTTATATCAAAGTAAAGTATGATACTAAACGTGTTGGTCCATTTACTAAGTATGTCACTTTGACAACTAACGCCACTTCTAATACAACTACTCGTCTCAAAATTAGCGGTACAGTAGAAGCTGAGCCAGATGCTATTCCTGCTCGTGAAAAAACTATGTTCAAATAGTCAAATCAATAAAGATAAATCTACTTTTTTTATAGTATGATTTCTTTTTATTGCTGTAACTAAAAGCATGTTTTTTTTAAAAAAAATTGGATCCTTTATTTTTTTGGCTTCAATTTTGATTTATGCTTATCAAACAATTGTGATTAACACATAATTTCATCTAATAACAATAATAAAATATACTAAGTCATGAAAAAGATATTCTCTCTATTTGCTGTTATGTTTCTAGCAGTTTCTTTCGCTTCTGCTCAAGATATTCATTTTGTAAATTATGCAGCAGGTGATGCTAAGGAAGCTTCTTCTGTAGCTGAAAAAACAGGTGCGGCTCTTAATCAACCTGGAGAAAATGCTTCTGAATGGAACTATGGTTCTATCGAAAACGCATCTACTGGATTCCGTTATTTCAAATTTACAAATACAGGAAATGCTCCTTTAATCATTTCTGGAGCGAAAGGAAGCTGTGGTTGTACGGTCCCTTCTTATCCAAAAGAGCCAATCATGCCAGGGGAAACGAACTTCATCAAAGTAAAATACGATACTAAACGTACTGGTGCTTTTACAAAGTATGTTACATTAACAACCAACTCAAAGTCAAACTCAACTACACGTTTGAAAATATTTGGTAATGTTGCTGCTCCTGCTAACAACGCACCGACAGCAAAACCAGGAAAAACAATTGTCAAGTAATTGATACTTTTATCCTATAAAAAATCAGTAGAGGAATTCTCTACTGATTTTTTTTGCCCTAAACAAAACAACTAAAAGATTAGTTAATCAAAATTCCTCTTTTATGCGTCTACTTTGCTACTTATTATTTTCATTACATACCTATTGCTTGGCACAAGAGATAGAGTTAGTTGATAGCAATGGTGGGATACAAATCACTTATGATACTATTTTACGTAATAGCAATCCGTCTCGAATACTCCTACTCAAAAACATAGGTGATGCACCTATCATTTTCACTAGCATAAAACCAAGCTCTGGTCTATTACGATATAACATTATTGATCGCTTCATCCTCCCTGACAGTACAGGTAGACTGTCCATACAGTATATTGCAAAACATCTGGGTAATTTCACTAAATACCTTACAATTTCTACCAATAGCAAGATACACCCCACAATAAGGGTCCGAGTGAAAGGAGTCGTGTGCCCCAACAAAGAAGACCTAATCAAACGCCTAAAGTGTATTCTTCCCGAAGATCCACTCTGGTGTTATTAAGTAGTTAGTCATATACAGCTACCTACTTAAATATACTGTAACCTAAATTTTAAAACATTTTTAAGCCAGTTTTTTTTGCACACTTCACCGTTAGATACTCGCCTTTGCAGCTATGGGACAGGGCTGTGTTCTGCCTCGAATTACACTAAAAATACTCTGTAAAAACATTCACTTACTTAGTTTACAGTATATCAAATAATGGCAATATAAGGCTGCAATTGCTCAAGGTGTTACCAAAAGAACCACGCAATAACTAAATTATGCCAAACAACTGGCTCTGACGATAATAACAATATTACTCTCTTATAGACCAAATGCGATTACGCATAAATCAACTCACTTTCTCGTTGCGTTTATACCAAACAAAAGCACCGAGTAGCAAAATAAGTACTGCACCAATTCCTATTATCCAAGATAAACTAGCTGTTTTCCTTGTTAAAGAAATTGCTTGTGTATTACCTACCACAATAAAAGGAGACCAATAAGCAGGATGAGCAGCTAATCCTTCTGCCAACCCTATATATCTTAATTTAGCATCTTGCAAGGCCTTATCCTTTGTCATACCAGTTGTCAAGTTATCATAAAATTGAGTCATAATATGACCAGTTACTTGGTCATTTACTTGCCACAAGGAAACAACCATTGCAGGGACTCCTGCATAAGCAAAAGAACGAGCCAAAGAGGCAATACCGTTACCTTTCTCAAACTTACCATAACCAGTCTCGCAAGCAGATAAAACCACTAAAGAAGCATTAAGTTTCATTTTGGATATCTCGTGTGCTTGTAGAAAATTATTTTCTACGCTGTCTCCATTTTCTGTAAAAGCCATACTCGAAAGCATTGGATTTCTAGAATCTAACAAACCATGCATCGCTAAGTGAATGACATCATATTGAGATGCATTTTCTTTAAAAAAAGCTTCACTTGCAGCTTCATCAAACAAAAAGTCTCCTTCAAAACCTTCCTGCAGTAATACGACCTCTTCTCGTGCAGCGTCTAGAGGAGAGAGTCGTTTTCTTTGGTCTAAATATATGGGCAATCTATTCAATTGTGAATTTTCAGGTATAGACCAATCATAATTAGCAGCCATTCCTAATATTCCCTTGGGTGCTTTTGCTTTCTTATCCTTTTTATTCTCCAACAATAATCCTGCAGAATAATTATAACTGATTTTATAATCCTGACAAAGATAATGTAATTGATTGTATTTGATTGTGGCTTGAGGAGCTGCATCTATCAAGAAAGTTTCAAAGGGCAAATGACCTAATTTACCATCTGTAACAATAATCAAGTTTTCAATGTCCTTATCCAATTCTTCTAGTATATCTTTTAATAAGTTTTGATAACACCAATGAGCAACAGAAGCATAATCTTGATAAGACTTCTCAGGTTTTTGGACTAATAATTTATAGTCACTCAACGTTTGGTGTAATTTTTTTATGTTTTGGTGAAGAATATCAATGTTTAATAATTTATGCTTCCATACAATATTATCTTTTGTTACGCAAAAAACATCTATTCCTTTAGGTCTTATTACATATTCCAATAAAGCCGTTTTATTATCCAAAAGCCCTTGGGTTTTCACCTTTGTTATTCTATCACTAGCATACTTTATAGCATTATATTTAGGGTACTTTTGTTTAATATGTTTTTTGAGAGCTGTACGTTCTACATTCAAATCATTGAGTACCCCCAACAAACTATCTTTTTCTATTTCAAGGCGTTGTTCTAATAGAGCTGCTTTAAGGGTAATATGTTGTTTTTGCAATGTTTTTTCTTTGGCGACTAAATCCTTAGGTAAATCTCCAAAAGCATAAGCATCGTCAGATCGATAAGCCTCTAACAATAAGGCCATTTTACCTACTTCTGCCAATTCAAATGCTTTTTCTACTTGAGTATTGGTGTCTAATACATTTAGACTCATTGCTACCCATTTATTCAACTCTTTTAGTAGTCTTAACTTATCTTCTTTTCCTGATAATTTATCTCTTATCTTTTCTATCAATTGGATGACTAAATCCGCTACAATAACTTGCTCTTTTATTTTTTGTTCTTTTTCTAATATTCGAAAAAGACTCTGAAAATTCTCTAACAGTATTTCATCAAAAATATGCCTATCTATATTTTTAAGGATAGCCTTACCCCAACCTTCTTTTATATCAGCCGTCAATGAGACATCTGTATTGAGATAAATAGCCTCTAAGCAAGTTCTTTGAGCTTTAGCCCAATCTTCGGTCCCTATATATATCTTTATTAGATTATTCAAATCTGCCAGACAATGTGGATGCTTTTTTGTACCGTAATGCTCCAGACGGATAGTCATTGCTTCTTTGAAGTTTTTTTCTGCTCTCTCAAAATCGAGCATGGCCATATACAATTCTCCAGAGAAAAATAAATTTTGAGCATAATCTATTGTATGAGTTCCTTCTATCTTTTCTAGGTCTTTTTTTTCTAATGCAAATAACTCTGCTGCTTCTTTATATCTCTCCACTTTGGTATAAAAAGTAGCAACAGTATTTAAAAAATAAAAATCAAAAGGAAGTCTTTCATTTGCTGCGTTTTTTAATTTTTCCACAACCTCTGCCCCTTTTACATAATCTTTTTGCTCTATATAGACCATCAGTAGTCCGTGCAAATTACTTTTGTAATCATCACTATTGTCTCCATTTATTTTTTTTGCTGCGTTTACTGCTTCAACTGATAATTCTGCTGCTTCTTCAAACCTACCTTGCCTATAATAAGTATTCCCCAAAAAACTTAAAATATCAACATATTGAGGATGCGTGTGTTTCATCTCTCCTTCTTCTATGATCTCCCTTGCCTGTAACAATAATTTTTCTAAGGTATCAAAGTCTGCTTTTTCTGCAGCTACTCCAGCTATATTGACCAATGTAGAAATGTATTCTGTAGAAAAGGATTCTTTATCTTTTTCTACTATTTTTTGAGCCTCTTGATAATAGAGTACCCCTTTATCCAGGTCTCCTAACAAATAAACAAAAGCATCCCCTAGTTCATTTAATATAGCTACATAATCCAGTTGAGATGGTTTGTTTTTCTCAATTTCAGCAGCTATTTCCAAGTACTGTATTCCTTTCTCTGTATTTCCATCTCCATAAAGATAAGCTAGAGCAGCATAGCGGGACATCATAGCATATAAGGTATCCTTACCTCCATACTCTTTTTCAATTTCATTCAATTGTACTAAGGAAAAATCTAGCAAATCATCTAGCCTATCTTCTTCTAAATAAATAGAACAGATGCTGTCAAACTCTAGAGTCATTTTTTCTTTAGTACCTTGTTGAGCTATTGCACTGAAGCAAAAAAAGCAGAACATATAAGTACATATATATTTTTTCATCTTTGTTATTTTAAATAGACGCTCTAATCACATGATGGAAATATTGGTTAGATCTCCTAGACACTATTTTTGAAGCAAAAACATAAGTCAGTCATTCTTTAAGCTTGATTGTATTATTTTTCATGTCAAAAACTGAGAAATCTATTTGGCAGGGTTGTCACTAAATTTCTGTCTTTAAGAAAGGACATCAACTATACCGCCCTCAGCCCTAGACTTTGTTTCTTTCTACAATAAAAAACAGATGAATAGATTTCGGAGACAGTATTGCCGTCGACTTCCACCTATTATATTTCATTCAAAGTTTCACTTATTCTAACGGCTATGGGTTATAGACCTATAATACACTATAACCTAAGTTTTTAAACATTTTTAAGCGAGACTTTTTATGTACTTTAACCTTTAAGTAATCGCCTTTGTAGCTAGACTATAAGTGATTTTGTCGCTAGCACGATTCATTTCAGGACACTTACTCTGTGAGTATGTTGTATTGACTCCTACTTCATTTTTTGTAGTAAAACCTATCTACTAAAACGCTCGCAAGCTATTTATACTGAAAGTCCATTCTGGTGTAATCAGCTGCTCTTTTATTTGATGAGTTGAATACCAAGGAGATAATGCTGGATTATTGAAATTTTTGAGTACATGAATACTTTGTGCAGGCATATAGCTTTGAGCGATCAAAAATATTTTCTCCCCCGTTTCTATATCCTCCGCCATATCTACGACAATAACCGCATGGCCAGGAAACCCTCCCTTGATAAAAACATCTCCAATCATCATTTCCTTAAGTGGTTTAGGCTTTAATTCTTTTTCCAAAGAAGCCGTCCCTGCATACAAATAAATACTTTGCATATATTTTTTAAACTGAGGATAAGAATAATCTGCCCGTTGCTGAGCTTCGCTAAAATAAACTTTGTTTCCCTTTACTCTAGGACGTTTACCTGTTACCCAATCACTATATCGTATGGTATGCCCACTTGTGTAATTAAAATGAATAGCATTATACTCTTCTCTAGAGTAATGATATTCGGCTTTTAATCGCATTACAGCATCTGCACACTGTTGCAAGTCCCTAATTCCTATATCTATATCTACTACTCGATATGCTCCTTCTTGATTAGGTTTTATGGTTTGGTCATACAACAAAACAGGAGCTGTCTTTTCCTGCATTGGCAGATAACGTAACCATTCTGCAAAACTCCCTTTTTGGACTGCTAACCTTCGATAATTTAAAGGGACCGGAATCTGTCCTGCTAAAGCATTCTTGATATTATAGTCGGACATCCAACTATATTTCCCCTCAAAAGATGTGGCTAATAAATCTGTTTGAGGTGTTTTCTTTTTGGAGATACCCTCAGGAGTCATTGTATCACCTGCCAGCAGGACCAATGTAGCATCTGGTAACTGATCTGCCGTTGCATCAGTGATAACAGCACTTACCATTTCGCCTTTACAAGAAGTCAGTACTAATATGGCTAGAATGATATATATTATAGCTTGATTCATATGATAATAATAGTTGGGTTTCAAAAGCGAAGTAGTTAAACGATTTATCTGGACCGTATTCCAAATAGACTAATCTGGGAATTTATTCAACTACAAATTCACTCTCTACTGGAGGTTGTAATAATTTATTTTCTTTATTGTATAACTCTAGACGACAATTATGCTTTCCTACCGTCATTCCTTCTAAAAAATACGGCTTATTTTCTCGAATTTCAAAAGTATTTCCATTATTTATAATGACTTTAATATACTTACCATCACTCTCCAAATCTATATGGTATAAAACAAAGTCCACAATAATTTTTTTAGCAGCCTCTTTTTTATACTTCCCATAAGGCATATTATAAATTAACGCAGCTTCTTCATTCTTAGTACTCTTTGTCAATTCACCATTTTTCACCACAATGGAGCGACTGATAATACTCTCCTCATTTTGTACAGCAACCCTATAAGAACGATTGATGAAGGCATATAATTGATAAGTCCCGTTTGGCAGATCATATTCAAAAACATTTGTATTGCTTAAGTGATGTCGTTCATTATCTATATTCAGGTGGACTTCTGTTCCCTTTCTAGTATTATCAAATGGAAACTGATCCCAGGCAGGAGTCTTCCCACCTAATCGAAGTTTATTGACACCAAAAATCATCCGCCCTCCTGTATAACTAAAAGATTGCATGTAGACATCTTCCAAAATCCCCTCTTCAGGAATAGCAGGACAAGGTAATAATTTTAAATTTGGATTAACAATAGAAATTTTAGGTTCTTCCTTTTTTTCTGGTTTAATATCTGATTGGCAAGCACATAAATGCAACAACAAACTGCCTAGTATTATTATCCTCTTCACTTTATTTAATTTTAATTTAATCCTTTGTTAGAATTGTTAAAAAGTTGGTTTAGTGTAAAACAAGCAAAATCTATTTGACATTTTAAGTCTAAAACTTGATGAATTCAGACTAATAATGTTGAGTAAATAGCTAAAATTTGACAAAAAGTACTAGAAAAAGATATTTCATTTAGACATATAGAGACTTTTTAAACAACTTCTTGATATCTTTGTACGAAAATAGGAAGATTTTAAAGGCTTAAGAAAGCTCCAAATGTTAAAAGTTATTAACTTAAAGAGCAAATAATTTCACAAAAGCGTAATAAACCCCTATATTTACGCTTGGTCATAATCAGTCTTTTAGATATTTGACTATACATATTATATATTATACAGAACTAATCTTCAAGGTTATAAAAAAAATCATCTACACAATGAGATTCTTAAAAAGTTTAACAATAGGTCTGCTTGTTAGTGTGTGCTCCCTAGTTCAGGCACAGGACATGCACTTTACCATGTTTGACATGGCACCTCTAGAATTGAACCCCACTTATACTGGTTATTACTCAGGAACATTCCGTGTTGGCGGACTTTATAGAAGCCAATGGGCTGGTCTTTTCGTAAGCCCTGATGGATTCGGATCTGCTGGTGGATTTAGTGGATACCAGACTCCTTCTGCTTATATTGATGTTCCTTTCGGAATTCGCAAAAAAGGAAATTCTGGTGATATGAAAAGTTGGATGGGAGCAGGTGTAACCTTCTACATGGATCAAGTATCTAGCTTATCTACACTTTCAGCTCAGCTTTCTTTGGCTTATCACTTAGGTTTAGGTAAAAAAGGAAATACCATTGTTTCTTTTGGTTTACAAGGAGGGATCATGCAATTTAGAGCAGGATCTGCTTCTGATTATATTTTTGAAGATGGTATTATCGCTAGTGGTGGTTCTCAAAACGGAACTTACCAAGCTTCTTCTACCAGTGAAACATTCCAAGATGCTAACGCTACTGCTCCTGATTTCACAGGAGGACTAATGGTAAGTCACAGAGGACGTAACATCAAATTTGAATTAGGTAGTTCATTGAATCACTTCACGACACCTACTTACAACTTTTTGGGTACAGAAGCTAGATTACCAATGACATTGATCTCTAACTTCATCATGACTGCAGAATTGGGCAAACGTTTCCAATTGAAGCCATTAGTATTTTTCCACAATCAATTGACTCCATCAGTAGGAACTCAAGGTGGATTTAGTTCTTATGAATTGAATGCACAAATGTTGCTAGGAATTCATTTCAACGACATGAAAGATATTACACTTTATGTAGGTGGTGGTTATCGTTTATTTGATGCTGCTATTGCACGTGTTGGTATTGACATCAAAGGATTCAAATTCGGATTCGCTTATGATATTAATCTTGGTGATGGTTTGAGCTATCAAGCATTTCCTAGAGCGAACAGAGGTATGGCATTTGAGCTAGCACTTTCTTATACTGCTAAATTATACAAAGTACCTGTTGTAGATGACGTTTTATTCTGTCCTCGTTTCTAATACGACCAACTTGATAAAGATTAGAAATTAGCAGATAGAAGCTAATTTCTAATCTTACTTTAGAGACTTATGTACTCTACTATAGCAATCCAACTAAAAATTTTATATAAAACTCATTTTTAAGAATGAAAATTAATAAACTATTTATCCTTGCATTTGCATTGGGAAGCCAATACAGTTATGCACAGCCTACTTCTGGTAAACTAACCGACGAAAAAGTAGAACAAGTAGCGGATGAGCGTTCAGAAATGAATGACACTTATAATGCATTGACTTGGTACGAAACGCTTCATGCACGAA
Source organism: uncultured Aureispira sp. (assembly GCA_964404215.1). GTDB lineage: Bacteria > Bacteroidota > Bacteroidia > Chitinophagales > Saprospiraceae > Aureispira. The sequence continues at coordinate 14,706 of CAYOJF010000025.1, forward strand.
ATCCTGACGATTTAGATGCTATCTTTAATGTAGCAATGACGCATGATAAGTTGAGAGATTACCCTAAATCAGAGGAGTGGTTCAAAAAACTAGTTGAAAAAGACGTTGATAAAAAATATCCTTTGGCTCGTTACCTACATGGTAAAGCTCTAAGACTTAGTGGCAACTATAATGAAGCGATTACAGAACTAGAAGAGTTCAAAAAAGTATATGGTTCCGATCAGCCTAAATATGATTACTATCAAGAAATGGCTCAAATCAAAATTGATGGAGCTAGATGGGCAATACAAAATATGGATGCTAACGAAGAGACGTTGGTAGAAAACATGGGCAAAAATGTAAACTCTACTTCTACAGAAGGTTCTGTTTATCCAATTGGTCGTGAAAAATTAATCTATACAGCTCTTCGTACAGATACGCTTATCTACATGGAGGATGAAGATGAGCCTACTAAGTATGCTAAAATTTACTTCTCTGATGCTAATGGAGAAGATTGGACGGAAGCAGCAGAATACAACAAAGACCAAACTCAAAAAGATGGTTTTCACGCTGCACAGCCTACATTCAACACAGACCTTTCTAAATTCTACTTTGTACGTGCTACTTTAGATGGTAATTCATTGGAAAATAGCCGTATTTATGTAGCAGACCATAATGATGGTGTGTTGGGTGAGCCTAAGTTGTTAGAAATTAACTCTGCTCAGTTTTCTAATAGAAATCCTAGTGTTGCTAAATGGGGTGATAAAGAATACTTACTTTTCACTTCTAACATGGAAGGCGGAAAAGGTGGATTTGATATCTGGTATGCAGAAATCAACGAAGATGGTTCAACTAAAGCTGCTGTTAACTTAGAAGCTGTCAATACTATTGGTGACGATATCACACCTTTCTTTGATGAAAGACAAAACATGTTCTACTTCAGTACAGATGGTCTTCCAGGTATGGGAGGATATGACATTTTCAGAAGTGAGCGTACTCCTTCTTCAGGAGCTATGAGTACTCCAGAAAATATGGGTGCTGGTTTTAATACTCGTGTAGATGACTTTGGTTTTGTAATGAACAAACAAGGGATTGATGACTGTTATGGTTATATCATCTCTAACCGTCCAGGTACTATGTCTATGAAAGGAGAAACCTGTTGTGATGACATCTTCTCTATCATTATGTCTGATCGTTGTGATATTATCCTAACTACTAAAATATACAAGGATCCAACAGGTGAAGATCTAGATGGTGCAACTGTTCAGTTGATTGACAAAGAGACTGGTGAAGTAGTAGATGAACAAACGAATACAGAAGGAAACGAATTTACATTCATGTTAGACATGGGTAAAAAATACGAAATACGTTCTTCTAAAGATGGTCTTGAGAATGGTTCTACAGAAGTAGATGTTACTAAAGATAAATTGAAAGCAGATGGTTTTGATATCACGAAACCAATCGAGATTGAGGATAAAGTAGCTATGAAAGAACTAGGTTTGATGGTTCGTACATTTGATAAAAAATCAAACGCTACTCTAGAAGGTGTTACCGTAACTGTATTTGATGCAGAAACAGGTGAAGAAATCACAAAACAAACAATTGATGCTAGCAATGAATTTGCTTTTGCTGTACCTCGTACAAAAAGCTACAAAGTATTTGCTAAAAAACCAGGTTATATTGCTGATAGCCGTATCATCGCAAAAGAAGATTTAGGACTACTACAGAAAATGTACTTGACTCCTCCTCCTGTATTCTACAATGTTTATTTTGATTTCAACAAATCTAATATCCGTCAAGGAGCGAATGATACATTGGACATGGTTGCCAATACATTGAAAGACAACCCTGACATGAAAGTAGAAGTTCGTGGTCACACAGATGCGAAAGGTTCTGATCAGTACAATGATAGACTTTCAATGAGACGTACAGAGCAAACAATTGCTTACTTGAAAAATAAAGGTATTGATGTAAGCCGTTTAGAATCTAAAGGATTAGGTGAGCAGCAACCTGCAGCTGATAATACAAAACCAGATGGTTCTGATAATCCAGAAGGACGTCAGCTTAACCGTCGTGTAGAGTTTAAAATTATTGCTATGCCTTCTTTAGGTATGACAGAAGTAGCTCCTGAAAAAAAAAACTAAGTAGTGCTGTAGTAACTACAACAGAGCCCGCTAAGAAACCAATCACAACTTTAGAGTTTGATTCTAAAATGATGAAAATTGGTCCATTGAAATTCGGTGAAGTAAAAGACTATACCGTAGAGTTTACAAATACTGGAAAAAATGATTTTAAAATCTTTCACCTGCAAGGGGGATGTACTTGTACAGAACCAACTGAATGGACTAAAACAGCCATCAAGCCAGGAGAAAAAGGTTTTATCAAATTTAGATTTGACTCTAATAAAGCCAGTGTACAAAAAGACTATGGATCTTCTTTAGAAATATATGGCAATGTTGATGGTGACTTAATCATCTATGATATAGAAGCTGATGTTACAAAGTAATTCCTTTGTAAAACAAGCCTTAAAAACCACTCTAATTTATTTTAGAGTGGTTTTTTTTATCTATTATTGTACTTATGAATAAGATCAATCAATATTTAGAAGCGGGACAATTAACCGATAGTGATCACCCTGCAGTGATTGCCTATGCCCACAAACATACGGTAGGGATTACAAATCCTAAAGAGCAAGCTATTGCTCTCTATTATACTATTCGAGATGGCTTTAGATACAATCCTTACCAGATTTTATTAATGCCTGACGCCATGAAAGCAAGTTATCTATTGACTAAGAAAGAAGGCTATTGTATTGAAAAATCAAACCTGATGGCTGCTTGTGCTAGAGTATTAGGAATACCTAGTCGTCTAGGATTTGGGAATGTGACTAATCACTTAGGTACCTCTAGATTAGAGCAAGAGTTAGAGACTAATCTACTGGTCTTTCATGGCTATGCTGAACTATATCTAAATAATAGATGGGTCAAAGTAACTCCTGTCTTCAACAAAGAACTCTGCGAACGTTACAATGTAGAACCCCTCCCCTTTGATGGAGAGACTGATGCCATTTTTCAAGAGTCCGACAAGACAGGAAAACCTTTTATGGAATACAGTCATCATTATGGTACCTACGCAGATGTTCCTTTTGACAAATTTAAATCTGAACTGATCCGTCACTATCCACATCTGTTTGATGGAGAAACTCCTATTTCTTCTATTTTCTTGACTGACTTATCCTAACAAAAATGAGTGCTATCATACCACAAAGCTTTTCTCTATATCAACTGAATGAGCACTTAAAACGAGTGGTCTCCTTCAATATGCGACAGCCCATCTGGGTCAATTGTGAAGTAGCTGAAGTTAGCAATAGTAAAGGCAATGTTTTCTTGTCTTTAGTAGAAAGAGCAGACTACGAACTCAAAGCCAAAGCAGAAGCTATGATCTGGAGAAAAGACTTGAACCAAATTAATCAAAAGGTTGGAGATTCTCTATGGTCTATTTTGCAGATTGGTAGACAAGTATTACTACAAGTGCAAGTTGAATTCCATGAGTATTATGGACTAAAGTTGATTGTTAAAGATATTGATCCAAGTGTTACGATTGGTCAATTGGAACTGCAACGGCTTCAGGTACTCAAAAAACTACAAACAGAAAAATTTACAGAACTGAATGCTCAATTGCCCTCTCCCACTGTTTGGCAACGGCTTGCTGTCATTTCTTCTTCTAATGCTGCTGGATTGCAAGATTTCTTTAGCCAATTAAAAAGCAATCCTTATCAATATTATTTTGAATGTGAATTATTTGAAGCTGCTATGCAGGGCGTTCATTTATCTAGTGAAATCATCAAACAGCTTCAAGTAATCGAACAACAAAAAGGGGCATTCGATGCTATTATTATTGTCCGCGGTGGTGGTGCTCGTCTTGACTTAATGGGTTTCGATGATTATGATTTATGTGTTGCTATCGCTACAGCCGAACTTCCTGTACTCACTGGTATTGGACATGACATTGATGAATCCATAGCTGATATAGTTGCTTATCAAAGCTTAAAAACACCTACTGCTGTAGCTGATTACTTGATTCATCAGATGGTTCTATTCGAAAGCAAAATACAAGACTTTCATATTCGGGTACAACATGCTCTACAACAAAGACATCAAACAGAGCAACTCCGTTTGCAACAAATAGAGCAATCTCTTCATTTAGCTCTAAAAACAAGGCTAGCGAACGAAAAAGAACTCCTCCGTAATCTCTCTACTAAACTGAGCCTACTCAGTCCCTCTAGTATATTGGAACGAGGTTTTGCAGCAGTAATGACTGAAGAAGGCGAAATGATTGCTAGTGTAGATGAATTGAAAAAAAACACCTCTTATACGCTACAGCTAGCGGATGGAAAAGTAACATTTACCCTAGAATAGTTCCTACGTGTAGTTTGCTGAAACACAAACTTGCTACTCCTAAATAACCTGCCATAACTAATTCATAAGAAAATCCATCCTTGAAAAGTAAAAAACTAACGATAACTGTCGCTATCATAAATAAGCTGTAAGCAATACTCGATTGTTGTTTTGCCAGACCAGCGTACCACTTAAACACCAAAGAAGCAACTAATACAAATGGTACACTCTGAATTAATAGACTCGCATTCCCCCCAAAGGTATCTGCATTTATTCCAAATTTAGAAGCCGCAGCCACCCCAAAAACAGGTGATATTACCAGTAATACAAAAGCAGGAGGCAGCAGAATAATCGAAAGCTTGGAAAGTGGTTTGAAATTAAAAATACATAACAATACACTGACGACTATAGGAGCAAATGAAGCCTCATAAGTGTGATTCAGATGTTCCTGCAAGATTAGGTAATTGACTCCTAATGCTGCTACACCACAGATAATGGCGACTAATAATACTCTAAAGTAACTGTATTTTTTTATTGCTTGATCTCCCTTCCCCATCTTTACTTGTTCTTAAAGGTTTTCTTCATTAATCTCTCCTATCTGGTTTTCTTCTTCTTTAAATTCTCTCAATTTAGGTAAGTCTCTAATAGATTTCAACCCAAAATGTTGCATAAATTTTTCGCTAGTGGCATAAAGTAAAGGTCGCCCCGCATCTGTTGATCGTCCTTTGATTCGAATCAATTCTTTCTCCAATAATTTGCGAACAGCATAGTCACAACTCACTCCCCTTACCCGTTCAATTTCTGACTTAGTAATTGGCTGTTTGTAAGCAATCAAAGATAAGGTCTCTAACGACGCTTTAGAGAGTTTTTTACGGCTTTTCTGTTTCAACAAAATACTAATCGTATCATGGTATTGTTCTTTTGTTTGGAATTGATAACCTCCTCCTATTTCTTCGATACAAAACGGGAAACTATTTGCCCAATATTTCTGTTGTACTGCTGTTATTTTGTTTTGCAGCGTAGTCTTTTCATACGTTTCTCCTGTCAAGGATTCTATACACTGTTTGATTTCTTTAAGCGTAATAGGTCCTTCACTTGCAAAAATAAGTGCTTCGAGATGTGCTGATAGGTGCTCCAATTATTTGATATGGTTTTGTTTTTGATTGAATCCATAATAGCTGTCAGATCAGTTATTTGAAGTTCCCCTCAACTTCCCCTATTTGACAATCTATCCATATTTTGTAAAACAAAAATAAAGATTTTAGATAGAAAAGTATCCTTTTTGAAAATCAAATAAAACTTTCATAGTTTAGAAATGGAAAAAATTAAAAAAAATTGTACTTTTCGAGTAAGATTACAAAAAAGTAGTCTTGCATTGTTTCATTCGACCAAAACCAGTTTACCATGATTATGAATTACTTTGAGAAAGTAAAAGATTATTTGCTAGAACTAAATTATGAAATCACTTATGAAGATGCACCTGAAGGTATCTTAAGAATTACAAACCAAGAAAAAGGGCTTTTTGAGATGATCTTAGACTGTGAAGGTGAGATACTAATCATGGAGCAACATATTTTTGATATAGATACCCCTAATAGCAATACATACAAGCGTTTATTACAAATTAACCGTACTTTTGTACACGGTGCTTTTGTATTGACAGAAGATGGTCAAAAAGTATTATATAGAGATACATTGCAGTTAGCTAATTTAGATTTGAATGAACTAGAAGCTTCTCTCAATTCACTTGCTCTAGCATTGATTGAGAACACAGATGAGCTATTAACTTTTGCTGCTACACCAGCCTAAGTAACTTCATGTTCATCGTTTATTTATATTCATTAAACCAACAAAACTTATAACATATATCATGTGGGAATTCATAAAAAGAATATTTAGAATAGGTAAGGCAGAAGCCAATAACGCAGTAGACAAATTAGAGCGTCCAATCACAATGACTAAACAAGGTATCCGTGATTTGAAAACAGATCTAGATGAAAGCTTAAAAGCTTTGGCTCAGATTAAAGCAACTGCTATTCGTACTAGAAGAGAGGTTAACAACCAAAAAGAACAAGCAGATGATTATAAAAAGAAAGCAAAAGCTCTCTTACAAATGGGACTAGATGGTCGCAAAGATGAAGGAGAAGCAAATCGTCTAGCAGCAGAAGCAATGGCTCGTAGAGAAGAAGTTGTGAAAACATACCAAGTATCTTTAGGTAACCAAAAAAGGTACGATGAAATGGTAAGTAAAATGGAATCTAAAATCCGTATGTTGAAAAGCCAAATTGGTAAGTGGGAAAATGAACTCAAAACATTGGAAGCTAGAGATAAAGCCAGTAAAGCTACTGGAAAAATCAACAAACAGTTGGCTAACATTGACTCTTCTGGAACTTTAGCTATGCTAGAGAAAATGAGAGAAAAAGTAGAAGAACAAGAAGCACTATCTGATGCTTATGGCGAAATGGCTGACACTACTAAGACTATCGATGATGAAATCGACAAAGCTCTTAATGATTCTTCTATTACAGGTGCTGCTGCATTAGATGACCTTAAACGTGAAATGGGTCTAATCAAAGAAGAAAAAATTGAAATCAAGGAAGAGATCAAATTAGAAAACGAAGATGATCTGAATCCTCCAGCATAGTCTTGAAGTATGAAAATCATTTTTGAAAAAGGAACACTAATTTTTTTAGTGTTCCTTTTTTATTTAAAGCCAATCTTATTCAATAGTTGTAACTCAATCTGTGCAAATAATTCATTATATGTAATACCGCTCTACTTAAAGCACTTAGTATAGAGTCATTCCTCTGTTGCTATTATCAACATATCAATGCTTCTCAATCGTCTTATTTTGGCTATTTTCCTATATCTGGAATTTGACTTTAATTTACCTAATTAAAGTAATTATTTAATTAGATTTGCATATTCATCATCCCCTCCTCCAATAGAAGTTGTTCAAAAAGTCTATTCCTATCCAAGTGAAATATTTTTTCTGCTAAAAATTGTTCGATTGGTGTAGGATACCAATCAATTCAGATCGCTAAGTCACAAGCAAACTTTTTAAACAACTTCTCATATTATTAACATTTTCTATAAACAGGAGTTAATCAATATGTCATCCATTTCGAACATGACATTCCTTATTAGCTGCTATACCCCTTATGTATTCTATGGTTGTTTTAGTTGTTGACGATGAAAAAAAAGCACGTAATTTATTGAGTACAATATTGAGAGAATATTGTGATGATGTTTCTGTTGTCTTAGAAGCTTCCAACCTAATGGATGGGGTTAGAGAGATCAAAGAGCATCAACCTAATGTTGTGTTTATGGATATAGAAATGCCCGATTATTTAGGTATTGAAATATTTGATTTTTTAGAAGAAAAAGAAATTTGCTTTCAACTAATATTTACAACAGCTTATAGCCACTATGCCATCAAAGCCTTTGAAATCAATGCCATTGATTACTTGCTAAAACCACTTCGTCCCAACCATGTTCGAAAAGCACTTCAAAAAGCAACCCAACAACTGAGTCAACAAGTCGTCTATCAACAGTTAGAAGCACTACGAGCTAGTAGTAATAGCAACAATACACTCAAAAAAATTGGAATTCCTGTTAATAATGGGATTCTATTTGTACAAATATCCGATATCATCTGTTTAGAAGCAGACGGGATGTACACCAAAATTTGGCTAAAAGATAAAAAACCAACACTTACCTCTAAACCACTCAAACATTTCATTGGTATTCTAAAGCATTCTGCCCTTTTTTATCGTGCACATCGTTCTTTCCTGATTAATCTCCAATCAGTAGTACAATACAGTAAAAAAGAAGGAGCTGTTATTACACTTGAAAATGAAAAAGTAATTCCCCTCTCTCGTAGTAAAAAGGAAGAGTTTCTAAACCTTTTGAACACCAATGGTATTCAATTGCTCTAAAGCATATTGAGACATTACTCCTTTGTTAAATAATCTACTATAAATTAAAACAAGAGATATTTCAGCGATTGAAATATCTCTTGTTTCCGAATAAGACTTATCCCCTCATATTGTTTTAGTAATTAGAAATCAGTACCAATAGAAATATGTAATAGTGGGGTCTGTGTCAATCCCGTTTCGACTCCAATCGCATAATCTAAGCGGAAATAATGTCCTAGTAAAACCGTTCGTATTCCTACACCATAACTCATCAGTATAGGAGTACGATAGTAGTTGACAATTACACTAACTGGAGAAACTGTATTTGGTCCATTATTATCAATAACACTTGTACTCAATGGATTATCTCTAGAGAAAGGAGAAGTACCTCTCCAAGCTGTTCCTACATCAAAGAAACCTACAATTTGCAAACTTCTTAGCATTGTATTACGTGGTGCTCGTCGACTTAAATAACTCATAATTGGTATACGCACCTCAAAATTCCCTAATAGATAAGAGCTACCATTACGAGCATTGGAGCCAAATCCTCTTAGATTAGCTGCTAACGTTTGTAAACCAAAATTGTCTGTACTTGGTAATGGAATCGCTTCTTCTGTACGTGGATTGATCCAGTTTTCTACTCCCCCCATCGAATACAAAAGTTTTTGCTCTCCAAACGAAGTTGCCCCTGCTATCCTAAATGCAAAAATAGTCTTATCATCAAATGTATGGTAATATCTTCCATCAATCCCTAATGCTGTAGTCAATCCACCTCCCAAATCAACTTCAAAATCTTCTTCTGTATTGACAGAGAAAGGCTTGTACATATCCATATATCCCTTGAAACGTAGTCCTTTTCTAGTGTTGTAACGCATACTAATCGTATTGTCATAAACATACTCCAAACGCAAGTGCAAATTATTTTGATTGAAATTAGGGACCTGTACTGTATTCAAATTATCAGCTAGTATAGCTATTTTTTCCAACTGTACGCCTCCTGTTGCTCGTACACTCTGTGTCTTGCTGAGTGGGTATCGCAACTCTCCTTCTACAATGTGCTTAATGTTTCGTCCTTGTGCTTCTACCGAAATATTATTAGAGGTATCTACTAACACAAACGTTTCTCTTCTGTTTCGACGATAAAAACTGTATCGTTGATCAATCAATCCTTTTTTGTTTTCGATATCAACAAAATATTCCATTCCTCTAAAATCAAGTGGCATTCGAATCCCTAGCTGAATAGAAAAGTTTTCATAAATATCTTCAAACCTTATTTTGCCCAGTACTCCAAGTGGCTGATGTTGGTAATATCCTCCTAAAAATAAGTCGGTATTGTTATACATTGGAGTATTATCAAATTGTAACACAATTTGAGTCAAACCAAATAGTCCTTGATAAGAACGATTGGCTTTTTGTTCCCATTCCACCTCTTTTACCGTAGGATTGGTGGTGATTTTTTGCTGGTTGGTCGCCTTAGGTTTTGCTTTAATTTCACCATTCTCCTCTACCAACTCTGTAGGGGTACTGATCGTTGTTCCATCTTCCTCGCTAATTTCAGGCTCAGTTGTATTATCAAACTCGTTCTGAAATTCATAATTATCAATATCTACTTTTCCAGTATCTGGATCTGGGAATCTGGTGGTATCAGGGTCTTCCATTTCCAATACAGTAGGTGTTTCTGGTGTATCTTCTTCTGGTGTAATCTCTGTTATAGTAGGTGTAACAGAAGGGTTTTCGTCTAGCATTAAGGTTGGTTTTTCTATTCCTCCTTGTAGCTCTATTTTTTGCTTATAGACCGTCTTTTTCACCTCTTCCATCGACCTATCTCCATTAAATGTCCTTACAAAAACTTGATAGCCTCCATTTCTCAAAAATAAATCTACAATTTTTCCATTTCCCTTATCTTGTTCCAAAATACTTCTACTGTAATCGGTATTTGCATAAGCAGTACCTGTAGTACGATAGACTGGTCTTAAGTAAGAAGTATCAATTGGTAAGTCATAAATAATAGTATCTGCTGTTACGGTCAATTCCGTTTCATCTTCTAGTATCAATACTTTTTCGTACTTCCACAATACCGTATCTAATTCAGAAATATATCGGTTGTTAAAGCCATTAACATCACTCAAATAACTGAACTTACCTCCTTTCAGTGCGATAATAGCTCCTTCATCAGCAAATGGTGTATGAGTCAACTGTATCAAATCTTTTGATTTGGTTTCTAGGTCATAGAAAAACAGATCATAATGCAACATTGGTAATTCATTCTTGATGCGTCCTCTCCCTAAACTTGGAGCAATTCTATTGGAAGAAAATATAATTCCCTTTTTGCCTCCAATGGTAGCATAGACAGCTTCTTTATCATCCCAAAAATCATTCGTGATTGCTCTAAGATTTCCATTTTTGTATTGATATACATCTGAATGACCTTCTTGTATTGCAGTTAGTAGAATATCATTCCGTCCTGTTACCGAAAAACTGAGCACTCGCTCTATCCCAACAAGAACTTGAGCTTTTTCTTTTTTATCTTCGGTAATATTCAGATACTGTAATTGTACCTTGTCTTTCTTTTCAGAAATCACAATCAGTTGATTGCTACCAGACCAATCTACTAATGGGTAACGAGTATCATAGTCTCCCGTCCAGTCTCTGTGTCCAAACTGTGCGAGCATTTTTTCAGTATTAGTCTCTAAATCAAAAAGTATTACTTTTTGTACTCCTTTCTTCTCTTGTACATAAACCATTTTTTTAGCATCGGGACTCAATTTGACTCCTCGAACAGTAGTCTGCTTAGGTATTTTCAAATCTAACATTCCTTTATTCGGAAATTTACGTCTGGTATTATCGGCATTGTATCGATTGCTATAATAATTAAACCAATCTGCCCCTGCTACCTGATAAAAAGTTTTACCAAAAACATATAAAAATCCATTTTCTACACTGCGATTGATACGTGTAAGATAAAGTAAATTGGACACGGTACCCCTTCCGTGTACCTGAGATATAAAATGAAAAAGAGACTGTCCTGCTAGTTCTGGTTCCTTACGGGAGAAAGCTAAAAAGTCGCTATATTTTCCTTGCAATAAGATATCTCTCAATTGATTATCCATATCTGTGCTCCATTCCTCTCTAGCATAAGCTACTGCTCCTAGTACAAACCATTTTGGTAAATTCATCAAAACAGAATTCTGTACAACTTCTTGTATATTTGTTCCTGCCAATATTTTACCTAAAATAACAGTTGCTATCCCCTCTCGTATTTGTCTACGTAAGTCATTATGATCTCCATTAAAATAAATTAATATTTTAGGCTTACGAGTATCTGTTACACCTCCATTATTAATAATGTGTTGTTCTACACCAATATTGCTCTGAGCATAATCGCTATAGTCACTATAGACCATTACTTCTATCCGCTTTCTTAGCTTATATTCAAACAGTTTGCTCAACTCTACATAATCTGCTTCTATGATAGGCAATACAAATCGGGCAAGCTCTTCCTCTCCTTCTGCATAGGAGATTGCGAAATTAGGTGCCAAATAACGGTACCATTGTTTTTTTTCGTACTGAATACGATTTTGACCAAATTTGTCAGCTACTACTTGTGCTTGTAGACTAGACCAGGTACTCCCCAAAAAGAGTACTGACAAAAATATAGTATATAGTGATGTGATATTTCTCATAAATAAAAATTGATAGTGTGGGCAAAGTATGTTTTGGGGGAACGGAAGTTGTTTGTAAATAAAACAGCCTTTATATAAGTACCAAATCAAAAATAGTTAATAGTAAAATCAAGCGATATTTTTGTATCTAGTACTTAGATCAAAATACCATTAAATATTAGTCTTTGATACCTTATCAATCAGATTAGCAATTTTCTATTGATAGATTTAGCCTATTCTTGAACAACTTCTCTATGTAAAGAACTAAAATATAACTTTATTAACGTATTTTTGCCCTAAATAGATTAGCAAATAAGCTACAAAAATAAAACCATTGTCTATCCATATCCTCTTAAATAAATGACACAAGTTAAATATTTCACATTTGGACCGTTTTCTGAAAACACTTATATTCTTTATGATGACACCAAAGAGTGTATTATCATAGATCCAGGATGTTATACAGCTCCTGAACGACAACAATTAAGTGATTTCATTAATCAGAACGGTCTTAAACCAGTTCGATTAATCAATACACATTGCCATTTGGACCATATTTTTGGCAACAAATATGTTGCTGACACTTACCAACTCGGACTAGAAATACATCAAGGAGAAATTCCTGTCCTTGAAGCGGCTCCTATGGCAGCTCAAATGTATGGTATTCAAGGTATGCAGCCTTCCCCTGCTCCAAGCAAATTTATAAAAGAAGGTGATACTATTTCATTTGGTAATACGACTCTAAGCGTATTGTTTACACCTGGACATTCTCCTGCTAGTATTAGTTTTTATTGCGAAAAAAGTCATTTTGTGATAGGAGGCGACGTTTTATTTCATGGAAGTATTGGTCGTACTGATTTACCGGGTGGCAATTTCAATACCCTAATGGAAAGTATTATAAATCAATTATTAACTCTTCCTGATCGTACATTGGTCTATTCAGGACATGGACCAGCGACCGCAGTAGGTTCTGAAAGAAAAACAAATCCTTTTATACTACAGTATTTAGGAAAATAACTTTGTCAATAAAATAATATACATATAATAATGGCTAGAACAGAATTAAGTGAGTTAGGTGAGTTTGGATTGATCGAAGTACTCACAAAAGAAGCTAGATTAAAAAATCCTTCCACTCTAAAAGGAGCAGGTGATGATGCCGCCATCATTGATCATAAAAATAAAAAAACAGTTATTTCAACAGATCTATTAGTTGAAAATGTTCACTTTGATTTGATCTATACCCCACTCAAACACTTGGGATATAAGGCAGTAGTAGTCAATCTATCAGACATTTATGCGATGAATGCCACCCCTACCCAAATCACTGTTTCGATAGCGGTTTCCAATCGTTTTTCGGTAGAAGCAGTACATGAAATCTATAGAGGCATCCATGCTGCCTGTGAAGAATATGGAGTAGATTTGATCGGAGGAGATACCACCTCTTCTATCAAAGGACTTACTCTTAGTATCACTGCTATTGGGGAAGCTAATGAAAAAGATTTGGTCTACAGAAATACCGCTCAGGTAGGTGACCTAGTCTGTGTTAGTGGTTTCTTAGGTGGTGCTTATGTAGGATTACAGTTACTCGAAAGAGAAAAACAAGTCTTTTTGGAGCAACCTGAAATGCAACCAGATCTAGAAAACAAAAGCTACATCGTAGGGAAAATACTAAAACCAGAAGCTCGTAAGGATGTTATTGAATTTCTACAAAAACAAAAAATAAAGCCAACTGCTATGATTGATATTTCAGATGGACTCTCTTCTGAAGTACTACACATTTGTCGTCAATCTGATGTAGGAATGCTCATAGAGGAAAATCAAATCCCTATTGCTCAAGAAACACAAGTTAAAGCCTTTGATTTCAAACTAGATCACACCGTTTGTGCAATGCATGGAGGTGAAGATTATGAGCTCCTATTTACGATCAAACCAGAAGATGCTGAAAAATTGCTCTATATGATAGATCTCAAGATTATTGGAGAAGTTATTCCTGCTGAAGATGGTATTATGTTACACACTATTGGGGGCAATATGAAAGAACTCGTGGCACAAGGATGGAGACATCACTAATCTTTACCTTTAGGGTATAGTTGATATACGTTGGCAAATTGTCATTAGAAAATGAGTTACTCCTTAGACTGGGAGTAACTCATTTTTTGGTAAGGGCATATTTATTCCTCTTGTTGAGTTTGATAGCAGCCTGTCCCTGATGAAACTTGGGGGCTATTATGACTTAAGTAATCTTACAAATGTTTCCGTACTGAAAAAAGTCTAATTTTGACCATTTGATCGTTAAAAAGCCTCGCTTTAGCTCCCAAGTAAATTGGGAATCAAGACCCGCTAAAGCTACGTTTTTTGCCTCCAACTAATCCAAATTAGCTATTTTTTCATTCTACGGTTACTTTTGTGCCATTACTTAAAAAGGTGCAATTGAATTCTAAATCAAGCATTTGTAGCTTGAAGTTAATTTTTAAACAAGCTCTAAACGAAAGTCCTATAAATTCCACCGTCAGAATTTAATTTTTTATAACTTTTCTTAACATAACCTTTTCTATTTAGTGGCTGTTTGCACGATTAGCTATACATTTTAGAGCAAGTCTGAAAATTAGTTTCAAGTTGAAAATACCTGACTTTACACTAAAAAAACTTAATTTTTAGACATACTCTTATTACACTTAAAACATTAAAACGAATGCAAACGAATCTTTTGGGAATACTTCTAATATTCAGTTATTTACTTTCTTCCTGTAGCAATGACCCTCAACCTACTGCCAATAAGACACCATTACCTGTAGAAAATAAAACCGTTGATGCTGTAAATTTCCAGAACAAAGGACATGAATTAATATACCAGATGGTTCAGAAAACGGGGACTTACAATAAGTTTTTTGATAAAAAAAATGTAACCTATACCTACACCTATCAAACACCTGATGGTAAAACAGATGTGTCTACCGAAAAATACCTATTTGATGGAGAACTATCTTATGGTATGTACAAACAACATGAGCGGACTTTCCCTCAACTCGAAGGTGTTATTGAACAAGGATTTGACGGAAAAGAATTTTGGCTCAAACAAGGTGACAAAATACTATCTGACCCCGAACTTTTAAAAATGGTTGCTTTCAAACGTCCAACCAACTACTATTGGTTCATGATGTTACCAAAATTATTGGATCCAAGTGTCAATTACGAACACTTAGGTGAAAAGGTTATTAATGATACTAATTATGATATCGTAAAAGTATCATTCCAGTCTGAAAACGATAAGCCAACAGATATTTATCAATTGTATATCAATAAAAAAACCTCTTTAGTAGATCAATTTCTGTTCACCGTAGCTGATTTTGGAAAAATGGAAACTCCATTGCTTATGCAAGTAGAATATGAAGAAGTAGAGGGGCTACTTATCCCTACTAAACGTAAATATAAACAATCTACTTGGGAAGCCGTAGAAACGGATGCCCCTTGGATAGAAGTGACTTGGTCAGACATCAAATTCAATACTCCAATTACTCAAACCGATTTTAAAAAATAATCTAAAATGACTGATCTCAACCATTCCCTCTACGAGCAACTGCAAGCAAAGAAACAAGACTTTGAAAAAAATGCTCTCCCCAACAAAAAGGAAGCCTATAAAAGAGGAATAGATGCTGTCAAACAAGGCAAAATCATTGAAAAGGCTCTACAAGTAGGGGATAAAGCTCCTAACTTCATGCTTAAAAATGCTCTTGGCAAATCTATATCGTTATATGATTACCTTCAGGAAGGTAAAGTTATACTAACTTGGTATAGAGGAAATTGGTGCCCTTACTGTAATATGACTTTACGACAACTCCAACTTGAGTTGCCTAATTTCAATGCAAATAATACTACTTTGATAGCTCTAACACCAGAATTACCTGACGAATCTATCAGTACAGCAGAAAAACATGCACTACAATTTGAAGTCCTAAGCGACATAGGCAATATAGTGGCAAAACAATACGGAATTGTATTTGAACTCACTTCGGAGGTCGCAGCTATGTATAACCAAGCATTTGAACTAAATAATCACAATGGTGATAGTACTAATGAACTTCCTTTAGCAGCTACTTATATTATAAATGAAAATAAGGAAATCGTTTATGCTTTTCTAGACGCAGACTATCGCAATCGTGCAGAACCTTCTGATTTGACGGATTTTTTGAGAGGGAGTTAGAACATGTTAAAAAATAAGTCGTATCTTGAATTCGAAATAGATTTAGAGTTTTACTCTAAATCTATTTTTTTATCCTTGAAAGAAGACAAAGAATAAGACTTCATGAATGCTATCAAACGTTTTTTCCTGAACGACACCAATATTCTCGTATTGATTCTCATCAATGCCATCATTATTTTTCTACAAGGTTTTCGTCCTTCTGAAATAAACCAAGAATACTTACATCTATGCCTATTGGTAGATGATGTACTGTCTATCATATTCATGATAGAAGTGATTGTCAAAAGTCGGCATTATGGTTGGAAACCTTATATCCAATCAGGATGGAATAAACTAGATGTTTTTTTAGTCGCACTCTCTGTTCCTCCACTGATGCTCTACTTTTTTGCCGTTAGCAATGTTCAAGTTGGATTCCTTCTTATATTCAGAGTATTTCGTGTGTTCAAATTCTTCCGTTTCGTGAAGTTTTTCCCTGACATGGATCATATTATACGCTCTGTTCGTTTAGCAATCAATGCCTCCTTTTCTGTTTTAGCAGGTTTTATCCTCTTAGTGTTTATTATTTCTATTATGTCCTGCTATTTTTATCAAAACCTAGCCCCTCAATACTTTGGCAATCCTATTCTATCCTTTTATAGTATATTTAAAGTCTTTACGGTAGAAGGCTGGAATACGATCCCTGACGACATCTGCAAAAATCCTAATATTAGTTATACCACTGCATTTTTCACCAAGACTTACTTTGTCGTCATTCTATTTTTAGGTGGTATTTATGGACTTTCTATTGTCAATTCGATTTTTGTTGATGCCATGGTCAGTGACAACAATGAAGAACTAGAAGCTCATGTCAATAAGATTGAACATGAAATGGAAAATTTAAATAAAAAACTCGATCAAATCGTATCTCTCATAGAAAAACAAAAAAATGAATAAAACAATAGCCGCCTCCGAACTTATCCTTAATCCAGATGGAAGTATCTACCATCTTGCATTACGTCCTGAACATATCGCTCCTACGGTCATTACTGTTGGAGACCCTCAACGAGTCGAAAAAATTTCTTCTTATTTTGATGAATTAGAATTCAAACAACAAAAAAGAGAGTTTGTCACCCATACTGGACGTATTGGAAACCAACGCCTAACCGTTATTGCTACCGGGATTGGCACGGACAACATTGACATTGTATTTAATGAGTTGGATGCTTTGGTTAACATTGATCTAGCAACTAGACTTCCCAAAGAAGAACATACCGCCCTAAACTTAATTAGAATAGGAACTTCTGGCTCTATTCGAGAAGATATTCCAGTAGATTCTTTTGTGGTCTCTAACTATGGTATTGGATTGGAAGGCTTAATGCTATTTTATCAACAAAATTTAACGGAAAAAGAACAGCACCTTAAAGAGCAATTTAATAGTTTTCTGAAAGAACAAAATTTCCAATTCCCTATCCCTCCTACTATTCAAAAGGGCAGTACGACTCTAATCAATAAATTTCAATCGGAAGAATGGAAACAAGGGATTACTTTTACTGCTACAGGTTTTTATGCTCCTCAAAACCGCCAACTAAGAGCCAAATCAATCGTAGCTGATTTATTTGATGTGGTGCATCCATTTGCATTTGATGGACTAAACATCACTAATCTAGAAATGGAAACGGCAGGAATTTATGGCTTAGCTAATATACTTGGACACCATGCCTTATCTTTAAATGCTATTTTGGCAAATCGCCCAACAGGAGTCTTTTCTAGTGATCCAAAAGGTATGGAAAAGAAATTGATCGAAAAAACGTTGGATATTCTTTGCTAGTATAACGTGAACTAAGGATTATAAAATAATATAAGTCATTGATTTACAATAATATCAAACACCACTTTTGCTTGAAAGTGGAGATAACTTTAGGAGCAAAGCACTTTTGAAGTGCTTTGCTCCTCACTTTATCGCTTTGCTATTGATAATCAAGGCGTTTAATCCTTAGTTTAGATTATACTAAATAAATAATGTACAGTTTATTTCATCAAAATGAAAAGCACTTGATAGAAAAAATCTATCAAGTGCTTTTTGTATTACAAAAACGACTAGTTTGTTCTATCGTTTGTTCATTTCATCTCTGATTTTAGCCGCTCGTTCATAATCCTCTTTTTCTAGTGCTGTTTCTAATAAATCATTCAGCTCTTCTGTAGAATAATCAGACAAAGTTTTGCTTTTAGGCTTCGTAGCAGCTCGTTGATTTCTAGCTCGCTGCACCTCTTGTTCTTGTTCGTCTTCTAATATAATACCTGCCTGTTCTAAAATAAATTCGTAGGTATAAATAGGAGATCCAAATCGTACTGCTAATGCTAATGCATCGGAAGTTCTAGAGTCCACAGTTGTCTCTCTACCATTCTGAATACAAACTAGGTTCGCATAAAAAACACCATCAACTAAGTTGGTTATGATAATTTCTTTGACTTCTATACCAAAATCGTCTAATGTATTTTTAAACAAATCATGTGTCATAGGTCTACTAGGAGCCATCCCTTCCATTGCTACAGCGATAGACTGTGCTTCAAATTCTCCTATTACAATTGGTAATCTTCTTGCTCCATCTTGCTCTCCTAATACGATGGCATAATTATGAGTTTGAGCCAAACTATGAGACAATGCAACGATTTCTAATTCTATTTTCTTCATTATATGGTTGTGCGCTAGTTTTAAGGTCAGCAAAATAAGGATTCTAAATCAAGAAATGAAATTTAGTATAATAACTTATACAAAAAAGTATATACATTGTTTGTAGAGTCGAGGTAAGTACACCAATAGAATAGTCCTCAAGCATTTGTAGAGGGTAGTTAATTTTTAATTAAGCCGTTATTATTCACAAACTGTTCATCAGTCAAAGCTTCTAAAAAATCAACTATATCGGCTTTTTCTTCTGCTGTCAAACCTAATGGTTCTTGCAGCAGCGTATCTATATTGTGTGGTGAGGATACAAATTGACGTGGATCATCATAGTATTCGACTACCTCTTCTAGTGTTTGGAACATACCATTGTGCATATAAGGAGCGGTCACTGCTATATTACGTAACCCAGGTACTTTAAATCTCCCCAAGTCGGTAGAATCTTTTGTCATTTCAAATCTCCCCACATCATTTAAGGTATCTGATCCATTATAAAGTCCTATATTTCTAAATTCATCTCCTGTAAAATCAGGTGAAAAATGACAATCAAAACATTTGGCTTTTTCCATAAAAATAGTTCGTCCATTAATTTGATTAGGGGTCATCGCCAGACTATCTCCAGCCATCCATTTATCAAAAGCTGATGTTCCAGGACTCTCTAATGTAAAGATATATGCCGCCAAAGCTTCTGCTAACAAGACAGAATCTACTTCGGCTCCATAAATAGCTTGAAACCACTGGTTATAGGTACCATTTTTCAAGCGTTGAACAGCACTTGTTATAGGTAATGCCATCTCAATTGGATTATGAATAGGCTGTGTCACTTGTTCTTGCAACGTAGCCGCTCTACCGTCAAAAAAGAAGCGTTCTCTCATCAACATATTCATGGATGAGGGGGTATTCCGTGTACCAACCTGTCCATTTACTCCTTGACTAAATCGTGTAGTATCCGCAAAAGCAAAAGCAGGAATATGGCAAGAGGCACAGCTTATGGTCGTATCCAATGATAATACAGGATCAAAAAATAACTTTTCACCTAGTTCAGCTGCTGTTGTTGGTGTTTTTATAGAAATAGTCGATAGGCTAACAACCCCAACTACAAAAAGTACATAAATATATTTCATATCTAGTTTCGTTCAAATCATAATTTACAAGGCTAAAAAATTACTCTCAAAAAGGCAATTCTAATCTCCTTTATGAAAGCGAAGTACTTCCTTGCCCATCTTATCTAACATTGTTAACTCTAGTCCTTTTAGATTAAAATATTGTACTGTTTTGAACTGCTCTAAAAATTTCTGCATATCTGAACCACAACCATCTTCCTCCTCTAACAATACTAACATTCCGGGGTCAAACTTAGTGTCTGACACAGATTCTATACTCCCCATATACTCTTGACATCCATTATTAAGTAGAATATCCATCCGAGTTAGGTTTATTTCTAGAACAGGTACTTGTTCATTTGCCAAGACCTCTTTGCCATTGATTGCTTTTGTGATCCAAATATCTTGTAATCTTTGTTTTGTTTCGTTTTTTGTTTTCAAAAAAGATAACAATTGCTCTCCCCTTTCATCATAAAAAAATAAGCTTGATGATTGGACTTCATACGTTTTTACCTTTAATAAGGCATTTCTATAAGTTGACTCTATATTTTTGGTAGTGCAGGTTTTAGTTGATTTTTCTATTGTATCCCAAAAAATTTGATCTTCTGTTATCTTTCGAAGGTCAGTACTGTAGTTATTACACCCACTAGCCCCCGATAATGTCATTTGATATAAATCCAACTCTAAAGTAGGAATTTCAATATCCTGTATAACCAATTCTTTAGCTACTTCATTGAGTTGCCACTTCCCTTCTAGCAAAAAACGTTTATCTGGTCTCTGTTCTATTTCCTTGATTAAGGTGTATTCTACTCCTGGATGATCCATAGGAACTTCCTTTAGTCTCTGTTCTTCTAGTACAATTTTTTTATAAACCCCTTTTTCAAAATTAAAGCCTTGAATACCACTATAAATAAATTCCCATTTTGCCTGCTCCAAATGTTCTCCCCTGTAAATATTCAAGCAGGGCATGTCTCCTGCCCCTGTGAAGCATTTCGTTTCTACTCCACTGACCCAAACCGTCGTTATTTTTTTACTATTCCCACAAGACTGAAGCAATAGAATGATGGTACACCAAGCAATTATTCTGAAGAAATTCATAGTAATAATTTTGGACAAAAATACTAAAACAAAATGACTTTGAATAAACCTCGCTATGTCGTAAAATAATTTTTCAGATAGATGCTCTTAGACAATTCCAAGAGAAGTAAACTTGCTTCCCAAAATCTGCTGATTTTTAGTATTCAACCAATCCTGCAATACTGTTGCATAAATATTTCTAAAATCAACTTCATAGGCAACATCCCCTTTATTTAGTTTAGCTAAATCAGCTGCTTTGTTATAGAAACCCGCTTTTTTGAGGCCACCTCCCATTAGATAAAGATTGTTTGCTTGTCCATGATCGGTTCCTCGACTACCATTTTCAGCTACTCGTCTACCAAATTCAGAGAAAGTCATAATCAAGGTATCCTCCCATTCTCCATTCTTTTTCAAATCCTTGACCAATGCCTCCAAGGATTGATTATAACCATCCAATAAACGATTTTGTGTGCTCTCTTGATTGACATGCGTATCAAATCCACCATAATTAATATAGTAAACTTGGGTATCCGCTCCTCCCATTATCAACTCTGCAACCTGCTTCATTTGTTTACCAATAGGACTCTTAGGATAATTTTGTGTAGATCGATAGGTTTTTGATTTCTCAAAAAGATACTTTGCCGAAGAAACAGTATTTCCTAGTGTTTGATACAGGTAAGCAACTTTTTCATCATGTTCATGGTCGTGATGGTGCTTTTGTATTGCCTTCATCAATTCATTGTTAGTTGCCTGATTCAAACGTTTGGGGTTAGATACCACAAACCCTGTTTGCTCCTTCCCTTTTAGTGCCAAACTAAGTGTGTCATCCATTTCTATGGCATGATGTGTATTCGTACTATGATGATCCAAATACCGCCCTAACCATCCAGATGACAAAAATTCGTTAGAGTCGCTCGCTGTATGCCAAATATCCATGGAGCGAAAGTGAGAACGATCAGGATTGGGATACCCCACACTATTGATAACACTCAAATCCCCATCCTTGTATAGCTCTTCTAGATACGCCAATTTGGGATGCAAACCTAGCTCATCAGTCAGGCGAATCACTTTATCTTTTGCAATTGCGATACTTGGTCTAGATTTATAATAGATGTCATTCTGATAGGGTACAATACAGTTAAGTCCATCATTGCCCCCCGACCATTGGACAATAATCAATTTTTTATTAGAATTTTGTTGTGCTTGCCTGTTGTCAAACGCTTTTAGAAAATTAGGTATAAACAAACCACCCATTGTGGCTAACCCTGTACGAGATACAAATGATCTTCTTGTGATTTTATTTTTCATGCGTATTATTTTTTGATTGAAATAGAAGTGGAAGTTATCTTGTAGGCAGACCTAATAAAAATAGATCCAATCATTAAAGGTTATGTAAGTAGATTTATCAACACATCTGATACTCTGGCAAGCTCATTATTCCTAACAAATTAAACTTAAATCGGTCTTGATCAGAAGCCGTATATTGTGCTAGCTCTTCCACAAAAGTATTCTTAGTTAGAATCGGGCTAGGGAGTAAATAATCCGCCAACCCCTGCACATCGATCTCTTTGCTTCCAAATAATTTTTGCAATCCCTTAATACTCGCTTCTATTTTCAATTTATTCATACGTTTTTTCTTCTTCTGCTCCGATTCATCTTTGAACCTTATATTCATCTCTGCTCGATCAAAAGCAATAGCAGCCATATTCATTCGCAACATCAGCGTTGCATTATCAATCCATGCCTTTCCTCCTGGCCAACCCGCTACATTAGGCGGGCGAAACAACACCTGCCCTAAAGCATACTGGGTGGATACGACTGACTCCGGGGCTTTAAATTTAATATCTAGTACCTTTGCTAATCCTACTAGAAATTCAATCGGTGATTTAATTTTAGTACCCATATTTTTTTCTGCATAAAACCAACTACTTGTAAAGATTTTCTGCATCAACCCTCCTATATCATAATTTGAACTAAAAAAAGTATTGGCCAATTCAGCTACTCTCTTTTCATCAACCACTTCATTAACAAAATATCGGTAAATTTTGGTGACTATAAAAACTGCTGTTTCTTTCTGATCTAGAATGATATCAATAATATCTTCGCCATCAAATACCCCCGTTTGTCCCATGAAGGTTTTCTCTCCTTCGTCATGTTGTCGTTTTCTGAATTCAAAATCTCCTGTTTGTCGATTGGCAGACCATCCTGTAAACGCTCGTGCGGCTTCTTTAATGTCTTTTTCGGTATAATTCCCTCTCCCAATCGTAAACAATTCCATCAGCTCCCGAGCATAGTTTTCATTGGGGCTTTTCTTTTTATTCTGCTGATTGTTAAGATACATAATCATAGCAGCATCTTTGGAAACACCAACTACTAGGTCTCTAAAATTACCTAGTGCATTGGTACGAATCGTATTCAGTTGTTTGGCTGCAAAATCAACTCGTTTGGATTCGCAAGCAAAATGACCATGCCAAAAAAGACTCATTTTTTCTAATAAGGGACTACTATTGACCTGCACCATATGTTTCACCCAATTTGCATTGAATGTTTTGGTCAGTTCTCTTAGCTCCTTATTTTGTTCTTTTTTCTGTTTAGGAGTCATCTTTTTGAAAGTCTGCTCCGTCACAATCTTATACGTAGGGACAGGAATAGCAATTACTTTTTTTGCTTCCTGCATCATTTTTTTTACTACTTTTTCTGGTGCCCAATCCTTCTGGTGTATTGCCTGAGGGGGTAAACCAAATCCAGCTCTCCAATAGAGATGTTGTATTTTTTTTTGATTTTTCATAGGATCTGTTTTAGTATTTTAGAGCGTGTTCAAAAATTAACTTCAAGCTGCAAATGCTTGATTTAGAATTTAATTCTCAAACATGCTCTTATATTTAGAGTGTCCAAATAGCTCATAGGTTTAAAAAGGTTAGAACATATCTAAACAAATTTGTATTATAAAATAGATATCTTTTCTTTAGCCACTTTATAAATGTTCCATTTTGTAATTACAGCTAAGAAATCAAAGAGTCCCCCTGACTAAATATTCCTTAAACATCTACCCTTTAGGTTTGTCCAAGTGTATACGTTTATTTTCCGACTCAAAAAAACCTACTATTTCCCCCTCACACAAAACTGTTCATAATGAAGTTATTTAAAATTTCTATTTATGCCTACAAATAGAAACATTAAACAACTTCATTAACCTCTAATAGATGTTAAAATAATTTTGCACTTTTATCTATAATTTCTATATTGTACTTCATTATTCAGTAGTTAAATAATTAATATCATGCCAAAAGCAGGAGAAAGTGTATTGTTAAAATCAGGAGGGCCTCTAATGAAGATCATTTATGTCTTCACTGATGGTGAAGGGATGAGAGAAAAGAGTGCTGCCATGAAAGGTTTTGGTGCAGGGGATTGTATCTGCGAATGGATGATGCAAGTTGGTGAAGATCAATTTAAAGTCAAAAAAGAGTCTTTCAAAGCAGCTACATTGATGTATCCTGACGGTACCCATCTCCCCCCTGGCGAAAGTGGTGGAGACGATGACGATTGGTAATTTACTCTAATCAATCCTATCACAATACTTTATTGAACACAATTAAACGAGACAGTCGACATTAATTAACTCATTTTAGTTAGTCCAAGCTGCCACCGTATAGTATATAATTATAATTATGAAAATCGGAGACATAGTTCGTCATAAGAAAACAAAAGTACAGATGACCATTGTTCGTCTTCTAGGAGATGAAGAAAATCAGTCTTTCCTCTTAATGGATAGACGACTAGAAATGAGAGGTCTCAGTATGGGAGATCCTAGCTGTATATGGTTCAATGGAACTGTTCTCAATCGTGCTACTTTCAGTGTACATGATCTAGAACCTGCCGATGGTGACAGTTTAGCTGCAGGTGTGGCAGCTAGTGTTGCTCTAGGAGCTGCAGGTAATGATGATGACGATTTAGATTTGGACCTAGGGCTAGATGATTTAGATTTAGACCTTGATTTAGATTTAGACGATGATCTTGATTTAGACCTTGATCTTGACTTAGATGATTTGGATCTTGACTTGGATTTAGATGATGATGATCTGGATCTGGGAGACCTTGACCTTGATCTAGATGATGATCTGGATTTAGACCTTGACCTAGACCTAGATTTGGATCTAGGAGACTTAGATCTTGACTTAGATGATGATTTTGATGATTTAGATCTAGATTTAGGAGACGATATCGACCTAGATGACACCGACGAAATAGATGATGGACTTGACTTTGACGATAGTGATGAAGACGATGATGATATAGGATTAGGTGATTTTGAAATCAGTGATGATGAGCTAGACTTTGGAGACGACGATGACTTAGATTTTGATGATGACGATGATGATTTAGATCTAGGTGATTTCGAAATCAGTGACGATGAGCTAGACTTTGGAGACGACGATGACTTAGATTTTGACGACGATGATCTCGACTTTGATGATGAAATTGATGACGATGATGATTTAGACTTGGGAGATTTTGAAGTAAGTGACGACGACCTAGACTTTGGAGATGATGACGATGATCTCGACTTTGATATGGGTGATGAGGAAGAGGAATTAGATTTTGATGATGACGATGATCTCGACTTTGATTTATAACTTTTATGTCTTCTTTTCGATTTAAAAAATTTGAAGTTTTTCAAGATAAGTGTGCCATGAAAATTGGCACTGATGGTGTCTTATTGGGGGCTTGGGCTAAGATTGCTCAAGCCTCCAATATTTTAGATATAGGTACAGGAACAGGGGTATTGGCACTTATGGCTGCTCAACGAAACCCTACGACGTCCATTCATGCGGTTGAGATTGAAACGGAGGCCGCTCAACAAGCTCAAGAAAACTTCAATAACAGTCCTTGGAGAGACCGACTTCATGTATTCCACTCTAGTATTCAAGCTTTTCAGCCTAAAGAATGCTATGATGTTATCATTAGTAATCCTCCTTATTTTGAAATCAATAAAAGTACAGCAATTGCTACTAAAGATAGAGCACTGGCTCGGACTACCCATGCTCTTTCATTCGAAGCATTGATAACAGCTGTTCAGCGTTTATTATCTCCTCTTGGTCATTTTTCCCTTATTTTGCCACTCAAAGAAGGGGAACACTTCCTACACTTAGCTCAAAATAAAGGCTTGTATCTCAACAAAATCATTAAAGTCATTCCAAGGACAAGTAAAGCTCCTAATCGTCTACTATTAGAGTTCTCAAAACAATCTCCTACAATGACTCAAAATGGTACGCTAACACTACGCAATGCAGGAAACACCTACCACGATTATACTCCTGAATTTATAGCACTTCATCAAGATTTTTTGTTAATTTTGTAATAGACATTATTTAAGAACATGTCTAAATCTATTTCCTGCAAAACCTATTTATGCGTCCTTTTTTAGAGAAATCCCCTTTCTTAGCTAGTCTTGGAATCAACCTTCTTCTATTCACTATTTTTTATAGTGTATTCTACAGTCGTTTCGGCACTACAGATGACATTGAGATGCAAATGGTTTTGGCTGGCAAAATGGTTTTGCAAGAACCTTCTGCTTATCTCCGTTACACCCACATTGGTGTTGGTTGGTTACTCTCTAGTCTCTACAGCTCGTTTCCTGATACCTCTTGGTATACCTATTGTATGGTATCGGCTCACCTGTTCGGCATGACCGCCTTATTGTACGCCGTTCTAAAACTTAAGTCTAGTTTTTTTAGACTAGCCACTTATCTTATTTTTTTTGCTATCGGAGAAACTGTGTTGTTACAAGAGCTACAGTTTACCTCAGCAGCACTCGTTCTTCAGATAGGTGCTGTTATGTTGCTTTATTTAGCTTTTAGTTTCAAAACACCCTATAAGACATGGTATATATCCGCTTTTCTAATGCTTATTTGGGGATCCATGATTCGGTGGGAAACCTTTCTTCTGGCCGTTATTTTGGGTACACCTCTTTTACTATATAGTATTAGCCAACAGGCACACCAAAAATTCAAACATATTGCCTTCTGTATTACGATTATTATTACCGCTTGGGGAATCGATCAGTGGCACTACAGTATCCATAATCAAGACGAAGGCTGGGCAACGTTTCACCGCTACAAAAAACTGATGTCAGGACAGGCTATTCTAGATTTTAGAAATCCTAACTATGAATGGTCTGCCTCTACAGCAGATGATTATTTTTATAAAGTAGGATGGGAATATGAGGATTTACAACTGTTCAAACATTGGTTTCTGGCAGACTCAAGTGTTTATGGATACCAACAATTTGAAGCCCTACAATATGCCTTTCAAGACTGTCCTTTACCCTCCGAACATATAGAAGAAAAAGTATGGCAGTTTTTTATTGAATACCCTTTAGATGACTATGTCTATTATAGTTTTCTAATACTTATTTTTGCCTTATTTCTATGCCATACGGATCGTTGGAGACAAGTGACATTATTAGGCAGTATGGGAATGATTATTAGTATCCTGACCATTTTATTTGTCTATCAACACTTGCCACAACGGGTTAGTTATGGTATGGCATTCTATTTAATCTGTCTTAGCAGTTTGTTTATTGCTATCGACCGACCACTTTCTAGAAGAACCAAAATATGGAGCTTATTACTATTGAGTCTTTTTGCTATTTCTAATCTAAAAACAGTGACCAAAAGAAGTAGCAAAGTCGCTTTTGATAAGATGTACTTCACGCAAGCACTTGATAGCCTAGATGCACAACCCGAACAACTCTATATTGGAGGCGGCGACTACTATATGCAAGCGACTATCACGCCATTCCAGTCTCTTAACGATACTATTTTTGATGGTTTCAATATGCTAGACTTTGGGCATTTGGCAAACACTCCTACTTTTTACAAACAATTACAACACTTTGGCATTGAAAACATTCATACTCAAGCCATTGGTGACAGTAGTATTTTCTTAATCCATCGTTATGAATCCTCTTTCTTGAACTGGTATGCCAATTTTATTCTAAGACACTATAAACAACCAATTCGATTCAAACTCATCCGACACGAAAAAGAATTGAACATTGGAATATACCAATTATTACCCCCAGCAAAGGAAGAAGAAGAATCATTTTATTAAAATACGCCCTATGCAAAAATTAACGGCTGTTCCTACTGCTTTACAAATAGAAAAAATTCACGCTGTTATTACCCCTTTCATCCATCAAACACCTGTATTGACAAGTCAAGCTATCAATACCATGGTAGGGGCTGAATTATATTTTAAATGTGAAAATTTTCAAAAAGTAGGTGCTTTTAAAATGCGTGGAGCAATGTCCGCCGTATTAGCATTGACCTCCGAAGAGAAAAAATATGGTGTTGCAACACATTCCTCTGGTAATCATGCTCAAGCACTAGCTTTAACAGCCAAAACTCTTGGGATACCCGCCTATATTGTGATGCCAGAGAACACTCCCTCTATCAAAAAAGAAGCTACCAGTGGTTATGGTGCTACTATCACCACCTCTGGCAATACGCAAACTGATCGTGTCCGTACACTCGAACGCATCCTCAAAAAAACAAAAGCTACTTTCATCCCCTCTTTCAATCATTATAATGTTATTGGAGGACAAGCTACTGCTGCCAAAGAACTCCTTGACCAGACCAAAAAACTAGATGTCGTTATTGCTCCTGTAGGTGGCGGTGGGCTACTATCTGGTACAGCCTTATCTATTCATTACTGGTCTCCTCGTACCATTACATTAGGGGCAGAACCAGAACTAGTAGATGATGCTGCTCGATCTGTTTTATTAGGATCTATCCAATCCAATACACGTATTGATACCATTGCTGATGGATTACGGACAACATTAGGGGACAAGACTTTTCCTATCATACAGAATTATGTACATGAAATTATTACGGTATCTGAAGAAGAAATAAAAGCTGCTACACAACTCCTATGGTCTCGCCTAAAAATCGTCGTTGAGCCCTCTGGAGCGGTCCCACTTGCTGCTATCCTAAAAACTAAAAACCGCTGGTCAGGCAAATCAATCGGTCTTATCTTATCAGGTGGAAATGTCGAATTGCCAATCTTGGGTGAAGAGAATTAATAATGGTCGATTGTGATGATTTATTAAAAATTAAAGAATGCCCCAATTGTGCTACTCCCTACTTGCTACTAATTCCCCCTCACACAACAAGTCTAACCATCTAACCTCTAGCAGTCTAAAAAACCATCCATCTACTCAAAATCTTGCTACTTACATTACACAAAACACCTCCTATGCGGCTATTATTACTTTTTTTCATTTCTATACTATTCTATAGTTGTGCTGTCAAAAATATACGTCCGACACAAGCTGTTGCCCCACAAAACATACCTAGACTTACTGCTTCTTTCATAGAAATCCCTGTAGTTATTGCAGATAAAAAAATCGAGACACTTCTAAGTCAATCATTGCCAAATCCTGTAGCAAAAGGAAAAACAGAAGAATGGACAATACAACTCAAAGGACAAGAAAAACAAGAGACTACGCCCTCCTTTTGGCAAAAAATAACCGCTCCAGTTACGACTTGGGTAGATAAGAATTTTTCTGCGAATGCTCATTTGGTTTACCAAGCTGATTTATATGATTTAGATTTAGAATTCGAAGGTAATCAGGTGATTGCGAAAGCCAGAATAGAAGTAGATAGTGATCTGAAGATTGATAGAGCCATTCCTTTCTCCAACAAAAGAAAAAGCAATCATATCCCTTGTCCCTTGTCTGCTCAACTAGAATTAAGGGGCTACATCAGTATTCTAGAAGAAACCGCACAGTTGCATATTGATCTAGATCAAGATAAGGGTACTTTAGTATTTGAAAAAATCTGTTCAGATCAATCGCTAGCCTCACTCAATTTGCCCCAAATACTACAGCCGTTATTAGCTCCTATTCAGAAAACACTACGACAGAAAATTAGTCAAGTACTGACTCAACAAATCCAAGCAGCTATTACACAAAACAAAGCACAGTTATCCTTTGACGATCAAATTCAAGAATTGGTAAAAGAACTGGATCAACCCTATGAATTGGATCAAGGCATTTGGCTAACTCCTCATGTAGAAGAGGTATTTATCTCTAAATTTGAGGGACAGACGATCAACAATCAAAATCAACTGACCTTTTCGATTGGCACACAAGCAAAACCTATCGTCAGTATTGGCAAAAAACCGACTAAAGAAAATTTTAAAAAAATCAACTTAAAAGTTCGTGCTGTTAGAAACAAATCCAGTATCCACATACAAGGGCGACTTGGTCTAGATACTGCCGCTCATCAATTGCAAAGCTACCTCAAAAACTATGTAGAGCAGAACTACGCTCAACATGGTTATACCATTGGGATGGTAAGCATCTATCCCAATTATAGAAAAGCAGTGGTGGCTATTGAGCTGCTAAAAGCAAAAAATCAAAAGCACAAAGCAACTATTTATTTGGCAGGTATTCCTAAATACAGGATACAACAGAAAGAAATCTACTTGGATAGCCTTCAATTCACTACCAAGACCAAAAACATACTCCTCCAATCCGCTAAATGGCTCCTCCAACCTAAAATAATGAAACAACTGGAAGCCAACACTCAGTTTGCTATTTCGGAGCAACTAAATACCATACAAAACCAACTCAATGATTTCCAAATCAAAGAACAGTTAGGTACCTTATCTGGCGAATTTGATGTCGTAGATTTAGAATCCATTTTTATTACTCAACAAACATTTGAAGTCATTCTAAAAGTAGAAGGTAAACTTCATTTTGAATGGAATGAATAAGGTTTCTTTTCTTTAGATAACAGCTCGTTTTTTTGGAGCTTATTTAACACCTATTTCTCATTATTTTTTTGTATATTTGCCCTTATGGAAAATCAAAATAATAACAGTAATTATAGTGCCGATAATATCACGGCACTAGAAGGACTCGAAGCGGTACGTCTTCGTCCTGGTATGTATATCGGAAGTACCGATGAAAAAGGTCTACACCACTTGGTTTATGAGGTGTTAGATAATTCTATTGATGAGCACTTGGCAGGACACTGTAGTCATATCGAAGTTACGATCAAAGAGGATAATTCCATACTGGTAACCGATAATGGTAGAGGTATCCCTACAGGAATGCACCAAAAGCTACAAAAATCTGCCCTAGAGGTAGTAATGACAGTATTGCATGCTGGTGGTAAATTTGATAAACAAACTTACGCTGTATCAGGTGGTTTGCATGGTGTGGGTGTTTCTTGTGTGAATGCTCTTTCGAGTTTCCTCAAAGCAGAAGTACATCGTGAGGGTAAAATTTTCACACAAGAGTATTCTGCTGGTATCCCCCAGACAGAAGTTACTGTAATTGGTGAGACCGATAAAACTGGTACCAATATCACTTTCCTACCAGACGAAACAATTTTTTCGGAGCGTGTCTATAGTTATGAGACTTTAGCAAAACGCTTGCGTGAATTAGCCTATCTGAACAAAGGGCTTCACTTGAGTCTGACCGATGAACGTCAACTCAACGAAGAAGGGGAATATCTATCAGAAGTCTTTTTCTCTGAAGGTGGACTGCTAGAATTTGTACAGCATATTGACCACTTAGCAGGAAGAGAAGTGCTCGTAGATCCACCTATACAAGTGAGTGGGGAGCAAGATCGAGTTATGGTAGAGGTTGCTTTCCAATACAACCGCTCTTATCGTGAGACCATTCGCTCTTATGTCAATAATATTAATACCGTAGAAGGTGGTACACACGTTAATGGTTTCCGTCGTGCTATCACTCATGTACTCAAAAAATACGGAGACAATAAAGAACTTTTCACTAAAGCTAAAGTTAGCATCTCTAGCGAAGATTTTAGAGAAGGATTGACTTCTGTAGTATCGGTCAAAGTACCTGATCCTCAATTCAAAGGACAGACAAAAGGAGAACTAGGTAACTCTGAAGTTACTTCTATTGTTTCTGCCTGTGTTCGTAATGCTTTGGAAATATTCCTAGAGGAAAATCCTCAAGCTGCTAAGTTAATCATGGATAAAGTGATCTTGGCTGCAAAAGCAAGAAATGCCGCTCGCAAGGCTCGTGAGATGGTACAACGTAAAAATGTACTGACAGGCTCAGGGCTTCCTGGTAAATTAGCTGATTGTTCGTCTAAAGACCCTGCTTTTTCTGAAATTTTCCTAGTAGAGGGAGATTCGGCAGGTGGAACAGCCAAACAGGGACGTAACCGTGAGTTTCAAGCAATCCTACCTCTACGTGGTAAGATTCTGAATGTAGAAAAAGCACTCGAATACCGTATCTACGAAAACGAAGAGATTAAGAATATATTTACCGCACTAGGCGTGCGTGTAGAAGAAAAAGATGGCGATAGAATCCTCAATATTAGCAATCTGCGTTACCACAAGATAGTCATCATGTGTGATGCCGATGTCGATGGTTCTCACATTGTTACGTTAATCCTAACTTTCTTCTTCCGTTATATGCGTCCGTTGATCGAGGAAGGCTATATTTATATTGCTGCACCACCATTGTATCAAGTGAAGAAGGGTAAACGTGCGGTTTATTGCTGGAATGACGAAGAGCGTCAACAAGCTGTGGATCAATTTGGAGGAGAATCAGGAGTTGGTATCCAACGCTATAAAGGTCTGGGAGAGATGAATGCCGAACAACTATGGGAAACGACGATGGATCCAGATACACGTATGTTACGTCAAGCCACTATCACTGACTTTGAGTCAGCTAATGATGTCTTTTCGATGCTTATGGGAGATGAAGTACCACCAAGACGTGCTTTCATCGAAGCCAATGCTAAATATGCTAAAGTAGATGTGTAATCTACTCTAAAATATAGTTAACTAAAAAAGCTACAATTTCTAAGAATAGAAATTGTAGCTTTTTTAGTTCATACCAATACAGTTGTACATTTTCATCTTACAATTATACATTACCTCTACCTTTCTTTACTATTATATACTAAATTAGTTGAATAACACTCAAATAAAAAATCTATCTCGACATGAAAAACATACAAAAAGTATTCGAACTCTTAGAATCTAATGATACTGCCAACATACCTGTTGGTCTCTCTATTTTAGAAAATAAACCTGACTGGAAAGCTAGTGCAGAAAAACGATACCTCCCTTTCATTCAAACCAGACTTAATGATAATAATGCTACAATCTTTGATTTTGAAAAAGCTGCCCTTAGCAATACAGAAATTACATTTTTATTAAATGAAAATGGAAAAATTGGAGAGAACTATCTTTCATTTGATGGTATAGACGAAACGGAAGTCAAATTAATCGTTGATACGATTGGTAGTGTTCTCGCTATTGTAGAAGATACCCATCAACTAAAAAAAGAAATGTATGCCTATACTAAAAAGGAATTTGAAGAAACAATAGAGTCAAAACTAATCAATATAAAATTCGCTCTAGAAAATCACTTACAAGAGTTTGGACAAACAGGGTGGTTTGGACAAATCATCGATAAAACCACTAGGCTAGGATCAGGTTTCCTTAATAGAATTTATTTAGATCATACCGACTTTAGTAGTGCCAACCAGTCATTGGTATTAGATTACTTCTCCCTTGGTCTAGTTTATCTTGCTCGATTTAGCAATGATCTTTATATTGATATTGCTCAATCACATCCACCTCAGTTTACATCTCTTTTTTGGCTATTCCAATATCTACCTCGAATAGGTACACTAGATTGTGAGATTGACTTACCAGTTTCATCGCTCTCTTTTACTCGAACACTTAAAATTCGCTCAAGCGACCACAGTAATTTCAAATCATACAAAAGTATTCTTCCACTCAAAGATCCAGCATTAACAGCTTCTTTGAGTATTGCCTCTAAATTTTTGAAAAAACATGGTATCAACAAGGATATTCATAAACTAACTGGATTGAAAAAAATTCAGTTAATAGATACCACCATCAATATTCTACCTAAAGAAATAGGAGATGTAAGTCAACTAAAAGAACTATTCCTAAGAAACACCTCTCTTTCGGCCCTGCCCAATGAAATAGGCAAGTTAAAAGCACTAAAAATACTATTCTTACCTGAAAACAAACTAACCTCACTTCCCGAAACAATTGAAAATCTCCCACTTTTAGCACATATTTCAATCGAAAGCAATCAAGTAACCACTTTGCCTAATAATATAGGCAAGCTTTCTAACCTGAAAAAATTATGGTGTAGTGATAATCACCTAGAAGAATTACCTGCTAGCATTCTTGACTGTGCTAAACTAGAGGATTTAGATCTCGAAAAAAATAACCTAACCTTCCTTCCTGAAGGATTTGCTTCGTTCAAAAAGCTCAAATCGTTGAATTTGAAAGGCAATCCTATTGCGGAAGACAATGACAAAATGGAAGCACTTTTTGCAGCTTTCCCTAAATGTAAAATTTATCCTTTACCTCCTAAAAAAAGAGCATGCCTTCTTCCTCTCATTCAATTTATCGAAGAACATAAATGGCATCTCCCAACAGAAGAGTTGACTTATATGAAAGAATTATATGCGACTAACACTACTTCTCCTATTCTCCCAAAAGAACTAGGGTTGCTAACACAATTAACTAAACTTACTTTATTTGAGAATCAGATTGAAGTTATTCCCAAAGAAATTGGGAACCTAACTGCACTCAAAGAACTCTTCATTAGCTCTAATAACATCAAAGAATTGCCTGTAGAAATTGGGCTACTAAAATCATTGACAATATTACGATTACACGAAAATCAACTAACAACTTTGCCCAAAGAAATTGGACAGTTGAAAAAACTACACACGCTCTCACTCAGCCATAATCCTATTGAGGATATACCTGAAGAAATTAAAAACTTAAAAAAACTCAAATGCCTTAAATTGAGAGAAACACCTATTTCCAATAATCGGAAACAAATCAAACGGCTCAAAGAATTGCTCCCTAATTGTGAAATTTTGACAACGTATGAATAGTAGTTACTTAAAAGTTTCTTCATATCCAAGTGAAGTATCTTTTTCTGTTAAAAACTAATCAATCGCATGTCTAAGAATTAACTTCAAGTTGCAAATGTTTGATTTAAAGTCCAATTGCACCTTTTTAGAATCATGATAGCTAAGAGGTTTATTTAAACCTAATCAATTCATTTTCGTGCAAATCATTGATTTTGATAAACTTAATTTTCAGACCTGCTATTGAAATCTAGCTACCTCAGTAAAAATATGGTCGAAAAATGCCTACTAACTGTCTACCTAAAAATAAATTATGCCCTACAAACACCTATTTTTCTGCCTCTTCCTATCTACCCTATTTGCCTGTAATCATAACACTATAGAAGAAGTTAATCTTCAACTTACCATCAAACCGATTAGCTATCAATCTAGTCTGTTTGAAATCAAATTGATGGATGATGAAACCTATCTCCTAAAATATGCCCTTTTTGATAGAAAAGACCTAAACTCCTCTCGTCTCAGTACCTCCAATATAAAACAAACGGACTCCTTATATGTTAGACGAGAGTCTTTAGACAGTTGGATACATACTATATCTACCTCTAATTTTGATCGTTGTACCCATGAACCCACTGAAAAAAATATTGCGACAAAATTTAGAGCAAAAATAAATTCCAGTAAAACGGATGCTGAAGTATCTTTCAACTGCCCTATTAATCTAAGAGAAAAAACACCTCGTCAACAAGCTATTGTTATGAAAGAAGTGTTACTTCTATTCGATAAAAAATTCCAAGTACAGCCCTATTTAAAAGCTATACATTACTCAACTATACTAGAATAGCAAAAAACCTAGCATCCCTGTTCTAATGAAAAGTAAAAATAGCTACTAATATGTCCAATCTTTCTTCGCCAAAGTACCTAGATGCCTTCACCATTTCTACTAAACATTCAAAAAATAAATTTGAATGGAAAGGACAGCTTATTTCTAGTCAGAAAAACACCTTGTTTAGAATTAGGTATTATGGTCAAAAGCACCCAGATTATCCTTCTCTAATTACAGGGACGTCTTTTGCTCCAGCTAAGCTAGTGGCTATTGATTCTATTTTTAACGAAGAAATCTTATTATTCGATGGCTGTTGTTTGGGTTATAATGCCCTTTTATGTGATAACTACTCTGATCGGCAAAGACAAGACAGAAAATTAGATAACTACTATACTGACAACTCTAATAATCAGTTATTCGAATTATTCATCAACTGCTATTATCAAATTGATTATGAACAAGAATACAAGGAATACCTTGATGTTAATCATCAAATTGAAATACTATCTGGTCAGAAAATACCATTTGAAACTCTAAAAAGAAATGGTTTTGACTATATCCAGATTATAGGTATCAACAAAAAAGGAGAAACAACAGAAATTTTATCAGAAGAACTTGCTTAAGGACATTTTTGAACATCTTATCCTTTAGTAGCAACATAATCATTTGTTAGTCGTATATTTGTAGGCTTTGACTTCTATTTTAGATGAAGTCATTCTTGAAATAACAATACAGACTATGGAGATAAATAAGAATCGAATTATTGGAGAAAGAGTAGGGAAACAGTCAGGTCCACTATTGATTGTGTTTGCAGAAATACACGGTAATGAACCTGTTGGAAATTTAGCTATTACGGAGCTTTTCGAGGCAATTGATGAAGAGTACCGCAAAAAACCAACCTTCGATTTTAGAGGCAGAATCGTTGCTATTAGAGGCAATGTCAAAGCGGTAGAAAAGAAAGTTAGATACATTGACAAAGACTTAAATAGAAGTTGGATACCATCAGAAATAGAGCGTATTCTTGCTACAGATAATGAAGCTGACCTGGATGCCGAAGATCAAGAAATACGAGAAATATTATCTGTTATCCATCATTATATAGAAACAGAAAATCCTACTAGAGTAGTCGTCTTAGACTTGCATACTACGACTGCTCATGGTGGCATATTCACGATTCCTGCTCCTACAGCAGAAGCTCGTAGAATTGGTTTAGCAATGAAAGCTCCTGTATTACATGGTTTTTTGGATGGTCTACAAGGCACCACACTACACTATTTCACTAAAGAAAATTTTGATATTAATATAACAGCGGTTTGTTTTGAAGCTGGTCAGCACAACTGTGATGATTCTCCCAAACATGCCGTATCTGCTATCATCAGTTGCTTTACTGCCATTGGTGGTTTTTACGAAGAAGATATTGAAAGCAAACACGATGATCTTCTAGAAAGCCGTGCTGCTGATTTGCCCTTAGAAGCAAAATTGGTTTATATTCATCCTGTAACCCCCTTAGATGAATTCAAAATGAAACCCACTCCTATTTATCAGAATTTTGATCCCATCGAATTGGGAGAACTTCTAGCACACGATAGAAACGGAGCAATCCGTGCCCCCTATGGAGGGCTAATATTGATGCCTCTTTATCAAAAACAGGGAAGCGATGGCTTTTTCATTGTACAAGAAGTAATTACGCGTAATTCTCAACAACAACAAACGACAACTGCTGTTTCTAAATAAAACAGGCTATTCCAGCCTATCAGTTTCAGACAATTATTAGACATCAAATCATATTTTATTAAACACATGAATGTATTCAAATTTGGTGGAGCATCAATCAAAGACGTTGCTGCCATCAAAAATGTCGGGCAAATTATTAAGCAGTATCAAACACAACCATTATTGGTGGTGGTATCTGCTCTTGGAAAAACAACCAATGCTCTAGAGGAGGTTTTGGAAGCTTATTATCATCAAGATAGTGCTCTTCTGCAAGAAAAGCTACAACTTGTAAAACAAAAACACTTCGAAATACTAGCAGCACTATTTGATGAAACAGAAACTATTTTTGATGAAATCAATGATATCTTTGTAGATCTTGAATGGATACTAGAGGAAATACCAGACAATACTTTTGGATACCTATACGATCAAATTGTATCCCATGGAGAAATTCTATCTACTCAAATCGTAGCGGCTTATCTTAATAAAATAGGCATCAAAACCACCTGGCTAGATGTCAGAGACTGTCTATTGACGGACAATACTTATAGAGAAGCTGAAGTTGACTGGGTGACTACTAGTAAAAATATCCAGGAGACTGTTCCTAAATTATTGAAGCAAGGAGTAGTTTTAACACAAGGTTTCTTGGGAGGAACCTCCGAAAACTTTACTACTACACTAGGTAGAGAAGGTTCTGACTATACCGCAGCTATCTTTTCATATTGTTTGGATGCCGAAAGCATGTCTATTTGGAAAGATGTACCAGGAGTTTTGACTGGTGACCCTCGCCTATTTGACAATATGACCAAACTAGAAACCTTATCTTATGGAGAGGCCATAGAAATGACGTACTACGGAGCTCAAGTCATTCATCCCAAAACAATTAGACCATTACAAAACAAACAGATTCCTCTGAGAGTCAAGTCATTTGTAGATCCCGCTGGCAGTGGAACTACCATTCAACAAGCAACGGAAGCGATAGACTACCCTCCTATGATTGTAGTCAAAAACAATCAAACCCTATTAAAAATCACTTCTAAGGATTTCTATTTTGTAGATGAATCGAAATTTTCAAAATTATTTCAACTGTTTGCCACTTATCGCATAAAAGTCAATATGACTCAAAATACAGCACTTGCCTTTTCGGTCTGTGTCAATGCCAATCCTGACCAAATCAAACACCTAGCTACAGCGATTGAGCAAGATTATACACTAGAGACGATAGAAAGCCTAAAATTGGTTACACTTCGCTACCCCAATCAGGAAACAATTGACCGCTTTGATAATGGAAGAAAAATTTACTTAGAAGAAAAAATTAGAAACACCATACAATTAGTTATAGATAGTCAAGAAGTATTGTAATATTTGACTCCTATCTACCTATGACAGCGAAAAAACAGTTCAAATTATTATTTTTTGAATAATCAATGTGTTACCTTTGCATTGATTTTAGGGGAGAATATTTATAGAAACCTCCTAATCTTAATATTAACTTATAATATTTTATTTTATATAGTTTATAGTAGTACTACCTAAGTACTACCATAACTAGAAAAAAATTTTTATGGAAACGACTAACGTTCAGTACAAAGTAAAAGACATCTCCTTGGCAGCTTGGGGACGTAAAGAAATTGAATTAGCAGAAGCAGAAATGCCAGGTTTGATGGCTTTGCGTGAAAAATACGGTGAATCTAAGCCTCTAGCAGGTGCTCGTATTGCAGGCTGTTTGCACATGACTATCCAAACTGCTGTTTTGATAGAAACATTGGTAGCTCTAGGAGCTGATGTTACTTGGTCTTCTTGTAATATCTTCTCTACTCAAGATCATGCTGCTGCAGCTATCGCTGCTGCTGGTGTACCAGTATTTGCATGGAAAGGTATGAATGAAGAAGAGTTTGACTGGTGTATCGAGCAAACACTATTTGCCTTCAAAACAGGTGATGCATTAAATATGATTTTGGAT
>CAYOJF010000026.1:0-7871 GCA_964404215.1 uncultured Aureispira sp.
AATCAATTCATTTTCGCCCAAATCGTTGATTTTGAAGAACTTAATTCTTAAACATACTCTAAGACCAACTTCATTATTAAAAATAAGACATATAGACCAGTCAGATTATGGCAAACGAAAACATAGAAATACAGGATCTTTCCACAGAGGAGATAAAAGATAAAACAACCGAACTGTTTGAAGCGAATAAAAATATAATTTATGGTTTAGCAGGACTTGTAGTTGTTGTTATACTAGGTTTTTATTGGTACAAGTTCCAATATCAGGCACCAAGAATAGAAAAAGCAAATAAAGAAATTTATAAAGCGGACCAAATGATGGAACGTGATTCGTTCAGTTTAGCACTGAATGGAGTACCAGGTAGTTCTATAGGTTATACAGGAGTAATTGAAAAATATTCTGGTACGCCAGCAGCTAATATGGCACATTACAAGGCTGGTGCAGCGTTGCTGCGTATGGGAGAACATGAAAAAGCATTGATATTTTTGAAAGAATATTCAGGGGCAGAAGAGCTACAAACACAAGCCTATAATATGATGGGAGATGCCGCTTCTTCTTTGTCAAAATTTGATGAAGGACTAGGGTATTATGAGCGAGCAGCGAATAATACTAGCAATTTATCTTTGAAAATGTACTCTTGGTACAAAGCAGGGAAATTATTGGAACACCAAGGAAAGAACGAAGAAGCGAA
Organism: uncultured Aureispira sp.; assembly: GCA_964404215.1. Lineage (GTDB taxonomy): Bacteria > Bacteroidota > Bacteroidia > Chitinophagales > Saprospiraceae > Aureispira. The sequence goes on from CAYOJF010000026.1 coordinate 692, forward strand.
AGGTTTCTATACTAAAATCATGGAAAATGATTCGAAAGCAGCAGAGAGATTGGGAGTAGAGAAAGATTTGATTCGTTTGGCTCAATAATAAGCATCATGCTAGTGGATTGAAATAAACAATTTTGAATCCATATTATTATAATAGGCAAGATGGCAATACGTCATCTTGCCTATTTTTTATTAAAGGAGTTATTACCAAAGCTTATTTCCTGAGAGGCAATTTTATGGAATGATTGGGGATCACTTCAAGACTAACATTATTATGAATATAAAGAAGAAAAATTTATCAGAATATAAAGAAGAGGATATCCCTTCTGCAGAAAAATTATCATTTGGTATTGTGGTATCTGATTGGAATCCTGCTATCACACATACACTGTACGAAGGATGTGTCGAGACTTTACTAAAGCATGGAGCTAAAGAGGATAATATTCATGTCGTACAGGTGCCTGGTACGTTTGAATTGCCACAAGGAGCTAGAATATTGAATCAGAACAAATCAGTAGATGCCACAATTTGTATTGGTTGTGTAATCAAAGGGGAAACGAGTCATAATGAATACATCAATATGTCTGTTGCACAAGCATTGCAAAATATGGCAGTAGCGACAGGTAAACCATTCATTTTTGGTGTACTGACACCTAATACCATGCAGCAGGCAGAAGATAGAGCTGGTGGTAAATATGGGAACAAAGGAGTAGAGGCAGCAGTGACCGCCCTGCGTATGGCAACTATTAAAAATCAATTAGCAGAGAAAAATACGTCTATCGGATTCGGAAAGTAAAGGAAATATGAAATTAAGCATAATAGATACAGGATACTTCAAGTTAGATGGAGGGGCTATGTTTGGAGTAGTCCCCAAAAAACTATGGGAGAGACTCGAACAACCTGATGCCAATAATCTCTGTACGTGGGCAATGCGTTGTTTACTGGTCGAGATAGACAATCGAAAAATTCTAATAGATACGGGGATTGGAAATAAGCAATCGGCAAAATTCTTTTCGCATTTTCATCCACATGGTGATGTCACTTTGGTAGGATCTCTGGCTAATCATGGACTTCAACTCAGTGATATTACAGATGTCTTCTTGACCCATTTACATTTCGATCATGTAGGAGGAGCATTGCAGTACAATGATAAGAAAGAGATTGTGCCTGTATTTGATAATGCAACTCATTGGACCAATCAAAAGCAATTTGACTGGGCATATACGCCCAATGCTAGAGAAAAGGCTTCTTTTCTGAAAGAGAATTTTGTCCCACTAAAAGAACAAGGTATTCTTAAAGTGATAGAAGATTGTCCTTATGATAGAACACTAGAGTGGATGGATGGATTCGAGATTGGATATGCCTATGGGCATACCGAAGCGATGATGACCCCTATATTGCACTACCAAGGCAAACGAATTGTATTTTGTGCGGATTTATTACCTTCGCCAAGCCATATCGGGATGCCCTATGTTATGGGATATGATGTTCGCCCATTGAATACATTGGAAGAAAAAGAACAATTACTTTCTAACGCAGTGGAGCGAGGCGATATTCTGTTTTTTGAACATGCAGAAAAGGTAGAGGCTTGTACTGTCAAACGAAATGAAAGGGGGCGTATCGTATTAGATAAAGCAGGAGCTTTGAGTGATTTTGTAGACCTATAATCCCAATAAGGTATAAAGTTCTTGCTTCTGATAAGACAGAACCGCACCACTAGCCAAATCTCCTAGATGTAAGTCTCCAATTTGATGGCGTACCAACCGTAAAGTTGGGAAACCTACTTTTGCAGTCATTCGACGAACTTGTCTGTTTTTTCCTTCTGTAAGACTAAGGTTGAGCCAAGCAGTGGGTATCTCTTTTCGATAACGAACAGATGGTGTTCGCTCAGGCAGGGTAGGTGCTAGTACTAACAGTTCTACTTTGGCAGGAGCAGTCGAATGTATTTTTTTATTGATTTTGATTTCGACTCCTGTAGCTAACTGTCTGAGTGCTACAGGAGTGGGAATATTATCTACTTGTACCCAATAGCTTCTCCAATGCTTATGTTTGGGATTTAGTAATTTATCGGTTAACCTTTTGTCATTGGTGAGTATCAGCAGTCCTTCAGAGTCTTTGTCTAGTCTCCCTACAGGATAGACATCTTTAGGGAAATTAAAATCTAAATCTGCGAGTGTAATATGCTCAGGGTGTTCTCTCGAAAACTGAGACAACATTCCAAAAGGTTTGTAAATAACAAAGTACATCTTTCTAGCTTTTACGTTTTCTACTGAAACCAATGCCCAACAATAATAGTGCACCAATACCTCCACCAATATACCAAAGTGTGTTCGATTTTTTGTCGATTGTGATGGGACTATAATCACCAAACTGAACAAAAGCCGCCCAAAGGAATGGGTGAGTCGCTAGAGACCCATCAGCATTATCTAGATAAGTCAATTTTGCTTGACGAATGGCTTCATCTTTTTCCATTCCTAGGTTGATATTATTGTAGAATTCGTCTACTAAGAATGCTCCAGATTGGTCATTGAGGCTCCAAAGGGTCATTAGCAAACTAGGAGAACCCGCATACATAAAACTACGTCCAATACTAACGACTCCTTCTCCTTTCTGATATTTTCCAATACCCGTCTGGCAAGCACTAAGAACTACCATACTGGCCTGTAAGGTTTGTTGTTTGATCTCATAAGCATAGAGAAAGTTATCCGAGGTACAGTTAGGCGTTTCGGCAAAAGCTAATCCCGAAAGCTCTGTGTATTCATTATTTACCAATCCATGCATTGCTAAGTGCAGTATACCATAATTAGGAGCTTCCTTGGTGAAGTTGATCTCGTTGGCATCCTCTCCCCAAAAACAAAGACTTTCATAAGTATCATTAAGGCGATCTACTTCTTGTATAGCTCCTGGCAAATCTAATAGTTCAGCTCTTACTTTCAATTCTCGATCTCCTCTACAGTCAGGAGAAGTACCAGTATAGTTTGGAGCCATCGCTAGTATTTTACCATTGATAGCTTGGTTTTTATTTTTGCGTTGAGCCGAAATAAGTGTAGCCGAATAGTTGTAGTTGACTTTATAATCTCTAATCAGATAAGGTAATTCTGAGAAAGAAATGGATTCATCTTGATCGGCTAAATCGACTTTTTGTGTCAATAAAACTTCAAACGGTAGATAACCAATCTGTCCATCAGGGATGATGATTAACCGATCTTTATCAGCTATGAGCGGTGTTGATAAGAATTTTTTGTGAAAATACTGTCCCAATTCTATAAATTGATTGTAGGCATTGACAGGGTCTTTACTGGCAGCAAGAGCAGAACTGAGAGCATTTTGTAGACTAAACATTTTACGGGCATAACCTGCCCCTTTCGGAACAACCAATACGTCTTGGTCCTCTTTGGTAATCGCAAAGATATAAATGTTCATTTTTCCTTCAAAATACTCCAAAAGGCAAGCACTAGCATCCAAATCTTTTTGTATCGTAGAAATGTCGGCTACCACGCTACTATATTTTAGAGCAGCATACTTTGGGTATTTATCTTCAAAGGTATGTTTCAGCACATCTGCTTGGTGTTTATATTTGAAGATGAGTTCGCCTTGCTTTTTCTCTTCTTCTTCGTCTCCCATCAGACGAGCATCCAAGTATTTTTTGTTAGCGGTAGCAATCGCTTCTCTCAGTTCTTGTTCTTTGAGTACCAACTCTGGAGGAACGCCCCCAAATGTAGATGCATTAGCTTCTTGCATACTTTCACGCATCAGCATGGACTTACTATGTTCCGAGAGTTGGAAAGCTTCGTTAAGGTATTTGGTATCCCCAGTTTTTTTGTAGGCTTTGACGGCAATTCTGATAGCCGTCTCAAAGGTCGGCAAGGCTTCTTTATTGAGCCAATATTGCTTTGATTTTTTATCTTTTAGACTTCGGTTGAGATCTTCAAGAGCCGCAGTAGCTAGACGAGCCGATTCATAGACTTCTTGTATCCCAAAGGAAGTTTCGCCTGCTTCTTGCATTGCCTTCATCACTTTGATTTTACGTTCGATGACACTCATCAAGTTATTCTTATACAGGACATCTTCTAACTTTGGATTACTCACCCCATTTTCATCTGAAAAATCAATACTAATCGCTTCCAGTGATTTTTGACAATAATGCAGGGCTTCTGTATAGTTCTCTTCTTCATAGAAAATACTAGCATAGTCTAATAAAAAGCCTCCAACATCATCATTTTTGTCCCCATATATTTCTAGCCCTTCTGCTAGTGCTTTTTTAATTTCTTGCTTGGCTAGATTATATTGTTTTTTTGCTTTGTAGATACTAGCATGAGTACCACAGGCGATAGCTAGGCGATAGGGGAGTTCTTTTTGTAATGCTTTAGCTTTTATAATATAGTACTCTGCCGAGTCTATTTTTTCTTCATTGAGGTAGACATTGGTAAGTTGGATATAGTTATTAATGTAGTCTTGTATCATGCTTTCCGTAATCTCTTCTTCTTTTTGTAGATAATTAAGGGATATAAGAAAATGTTTTTTTGCAGTTATATAATTCGATAAGAAGTAGTAAGTTGACCCTAGGTTATTATGTGTAATAGCTAAGCTAGAGTTAGTCGTGTTATCATATTCATTTTTTTGTAGCCTTAATGTCTTTTTATGATAAATCAAGGAGTTATTATAGTCATCACAAGAGCTATATATTCCAGCAAGATTACTGTAAGCTGTAATTTTAGCTAAAATATTATTTTGTTTTGTTTCTAAATGACTTATGTGTTTAATAGCATATTTGATAGCTTTTTTATACTCACCTAATTCATTATATATTAAACTAATTCGATCATTGATTGTAGGAATATTAATGGACTCTTTAGATACTATATTTTCTGCTTTATCAATCATTACTTTAGCAAGATTAAGTTCTTCAAGAAAATACATTTCAAATGATAATGTATTATACAGATTAGCTTGTAAATAACTATGTTTATGATTTTCAAAGTATGAATCGGCTAACTTATGATATTTATTCATAGAGTCTAAATCTCCATAGTAAGCATATAAGTGGGCTAGTCCTCCATAGTAAGTAGCATTATTAATATCTGAATTTCCCCAGGTCTCTTTCCAATCATCAATAGCTTGGAGTTTTGCCCCAAACTCATAATCTTCCCTCAATACAATCAGTTCAAAAATATCACCATGTATTTTGATAGCCTCTTCTCCTAAGTTAGCTTGTAATGCTAGGTCTTTTATTTTAGCGTATTTTGATATAGCACTATCTAGCTCTCCTTTATTTGCTAAATTTTCGACTTCTTCTTTTTGTATTTCTATTTCATGGATATAGTTGTTCTGAAAAGCAAGAGTAGTATGAATTTGAGTAAAGAATAGAATCAAGGTAAATGTGAATATTATGTGTTGATATATAGACATAAAGTAGAGTCAAGTGTGTTTTATGAAATATAAAAGCTTGGGTTACTTTGAAAGAAATGATTATTGTATGTAATAATATTTAGGAATGATGTAAAAGTACAAAAAAAAGCCCTTTGACAACTAAGTCAAAGGGCTTTTATCTGTAAAAAAAGAGATTGCTATTCCTCTCCTATAATATCAAACTCTAAGTAATCTAACTCATCACCGTTTACATCTGAGAGAGTAATTTCTGCTAGATATTGCATATCAATGACAGAATCAGGGTCTGCAAAAGTAACATTTTCATTTTTATATACTTTACGAGTTGGAGTCTCATTTACTAGACCACAAATGAAATCTTCTGGGTCAGCATCTGATCCACCATCTTGAGGAGTCAGGAATACGGCTACTTCATTTACTTGCCCTTTATTTACTCCTTTTACTACTACTTTCATCGTATAGGTTTCCCCATCATCATTCTGACGTAGGTTTACTACAGTGACATTGATGCCATCATTATCTTGAGCAGTTACAGAGAAAGTCTCTGTCGTGCCAATAACTCCACCTGTTGCATCTTTCATAGTCGTGGTAATCGTGAAAGGCAAACCATTAGGGTTTCCATTCTCAAAGTCCAAGCGCCCAAATACATAACGGGTTTTTCCATTATTTGTTCTTCTTTTGTCTAGAGTAATCGTAGAAGGGCTTGCCACTACACCATTATGTGGAGCAATTGTGACTTGTACCGTATCTACATCCCCATTCGGGTCGTCTGTGACGACTACTACACTTCTATAATTTCTTCTAGGTTTTTGCTTAATTCTATTTCTATCGCCAATAATAACAGCCATAATAATTTGGATTTTGTAGGTAGGTTATCTTTGTGTACTACCTAAGGTTAAAAATTTAAGTTTTAGAGTCAGGGTAGACTCTTTTAGGGATTGCTATCCTCAATGGTATACATTGAAAGGAATGATAGCAAAAGGATTTTAATTAAAATGAGTTAGCCAATCAAGTAGGAATACTATTTTACTTGGGTTGAGTTTTACCTAAGGGTTTAGCTTTCGCAAATTAGGTCAGTGTTTATATGCAAAATAGTAATAACGTTAATTTGACTAAAAGAACTTTTTCTATACTAAAAGCAAGATGAATTGAGTACTATTTTCATTTTGCAACTGAAATTCAATTTCGAATTTGATTCGGTATGTATCTAATACGTTTGTTTGTATCTATTAGTGCAATAACTATTCAAATTATTACCGCTACGGTATGAATTTAACTAAATTTAACAATAAAAAAGTGACTATTTTAATTTTATTGACATTTTTATACTGTTTTTTAGCAAAAAAGCCAAATTTTTCTAAACCATGCGAGCATGCCAGCTATCTCCTAAACGAACTTCCCACTTCTCTTCTAGGTCTTCTTTTGTATTAACGAGGTTGTTGAATACAATGGTTTGGTTGTTTATTGTTCCATTTTGGTATAAATTAGCGAAATCGGTACGATTGGCAGATAATACAGCATTGTCTTTCTTGTAAGCAAAGTTCATTCGGTCAAAGAAATCAACTTGATAGGTTTCCTCCAGTTGTTTGATTAGAGCGACAGAAGAATCAATGGAACAACCACTGGGTGCTTCGTAAGATTCATCGACTACCAATACCACAAAACGATTGTATTGGAGTAGTCCCCAAGCCTTGACAGGTTTGCCATGACTTTGCCATTGCTGAATGAATTGGCGGAGTTGTTCTTGTATTTGGTCGCTTTCTGCGGTAGAGAAAGCTCTATTGCTTTGATAAATCCAAACTCT
>CAYOJF010000026.1:7971-53718 GCA_964404215.1 uncultured Aureispira sp.
CTAACTAAGATAATAAATTCTGAGACATAAAAAAAGTGATTTTGCTCCTTCAGAACAAAATCACTTTTACATAAAATAAGACAATTGTACAATTGCTATTTTATTGATATTCGTAACGACTTACAAGCTATTGGATTCTACAATCAACTCGCTCAAGTCGAGTACCATGACAGAATTCTGTTTATTTTTTTCTTTGATACCATCCTGTAGCATAGTAATACAGAAGGGGCAGTTAGCAGCTACTACAGAGGCATTGCTGTCCATGATTTGTTCAGTACGGGCAGTATTGATACGCTGGTCGCCAGCTTCATCTTCTTTGAACATCTGAGCACCACCAGCTCCACAACACATTCCACGGCTTTTGTTATCTGCCATTTCTTGTAGGGTAGCATCTAGTTCAGATAAGATCTTGCGTGGAGCTTCATAAATATCGTTGGCTCTACCTAAATAACACGAATCATGATAAGTGATGGTTTTTCCTTTGAAAGCACCACCTTGTACTTTTAGTTTCCCTTCATCCATCAATTGTTGTAGATATTGCGAATGATGCAATACTTGACAATCTTTTAGTCCAATTTTAGGATATTCATTTTTCAGAATATTAAAACAGTGTGGACAAGTAGTAACAATCGTATTCACCTCATACATATTGAGGGTCATAATATTCTGCTGTGCTTGCATTTGGAATACAAATTCGTTTCCTGCTCGTCTAGCAGGATCCCCTGTACAAGATTCTTCTTTTCCTAGTACAGCAAAGTCAATATTGAGGGAATTCAATATTTTAGAAAAAGCAATGGTTACTTTTTGAGCTCTTTGGTCAAAACTACCAGCACAGCCTACCCAGAAAAGAACCTCAGGTTTTTTACCTTCCGCAGCCAGGTCAGCCATAATTGGCACATTCAATTTATTATTATCCATATTATTGTGATTGAATTTTGAACATCAAAAATACTAAAAAATATTTTGATAAAGAAAACAACATTTTAGGTCATTATTGTTTAGAATTATTCTAAGAATGAGCAGAATCTAGTGCTTGGCAGATTAATGTAGCCGCGGCAGTGAGTTCTTCTTCAGTATGGGCAGCCGAAACAAACCCTACTTCATAGCCTGAAGGACCTAAATAAATACCATTGTCTAGCAATTCAGAATGAATGGTTTTGAATTTATCCATACTGGCAGGATCAATTAGATCTGATCGGCGGATCGGTTTGTCTGTAAAAGCAATCCAGAAGATAGAACCAATCGTTGGAATCATGACCTGATAGCCTTTTTCATCACAGTAAGATTGGATCTGTGCAACGAATTTTTTGGTTTTGTCAGCCATATTATCATAAAACCCTTCTTCTAGACATTGACTTAGAGCGGCATATCCTGCTGCCATTGCGATGGGATTACCAGAGAGGGTACCTGCTTGATAGACATTACCATCTGGAGTGACATTACTCATGATTTCCTTGCTAGCACCATAAGCTCCTACAGGCATTCCACCTCCTACAATTTTACCATAGGTAATAATATCAGGTTGAATATTGTAGTAACCTGCTGCTCCTTCTGCTCCCACTCTAAAGCCAGAGATGACTTCATCAAAAATAAGTAAGACATTATACTTAGTACACAAATGACGCAATCCCATTAAGTGCTCTTTGCACTGTAGCAACAATCCATTATTAGCTGGAACAGGCTCTATGATGACACAAGCAATTTCGTCTGCTTGCTTTTCAAAAGTCGCCTCTAATGCATTTAGGTCGTCTAGTGGCAATACTAAAGTTTCTTTAGCAAAAGACTCCGGAATTCCTGCGGAACTACTGACTCCAAAAGTAGCCAATCCAGAACCAGCCTTAACGAGTAGTGAATCAACGTGACCATGATAGCAACCATCAAATTTGACAATTTTATCTTTTTTTGTGACTCCTCTTGCTAGACGAATAGCAGACATTACTGCTTCTGTACCAGAGCTTACAAAACGTATTTTTTCAATGAAACGGTTATTGCTCAAGATCAAGCTACCTAATTTATTTTCCCAACGTGTTGGTGTACCAAAAGAAGTACCGTGAGCGACAGTAGCTACAATAGTTTCTCTAATATGGTCATTATTATGCCCCAAAATTAAAGGACCCCATGAACAACAAAAATCAGTAAACTGATTGTCGTCTTCATCCCAAATTTGTGATCCTTTTCCTCGTTTGATAAATAAAGGGGTTCCTTTTACGGATTTGAAGGCTCTAACAGGAGAGCTTACTCCACCAGGGAAATATCCTTTCGCTTCTTCAAATAACTGTTCTGATATCTTTCTTTTCATTTTGTATAATCTCTAATATAGATGTGCTTAATAAGCGACAAATTTACATCAATTGTTTCACTTGAAGGAATGGGAGCGAAATCTTCTTGCTCCCTTAAGTCAAATATTTGTAATTATTACAGATTGAAAACAGATACAAGCGAAGGTTGTTTGAACTCAATTGTCAAAAAATAGAGGAGAGGGTAGGTTATAAATTCAATAAGAATTGTTGGGCCGTTGCTAATTTATCTGGTTTCCCTACATCAAACCAATAATCCTTATCATGCTGATAAGCTAGAATAGGATGATTTTGAGTCATGAGTTCCAAATAGGTATTTGTAATGGAATATTTTCCACCTTGAGTGAGCAAGGAGAGAAACTGAGGTCGAATGATATGAATCCCACTGAAGGCTAGGGGAGTATAGGTTGTTATTTGGTGTGGATTTTTTATTTCACCTGTTGTGGTGTTTTGCCAACCACAGAGCTTATGCTTATCAAACAGTAAATAACGACTACTTTCCCTTTGGCGACAAGCCAATGTAGCTAAGGCTTTAGTTGATTGGTGATCACTAAGCATTTGGTGTAAGTCTACATTGGAAACTACATCTACATTAAATAAAACAATGTCCTCTTTTCCTGCTAGTAGAGGAGCCGCTTTTTGGAGGCCACCTCCTGTCTCAAGTACTTCATCTCGTTCGTCCGAAATAAGAATATTGACACCAAAATGGTGGTGCTTTTCAATTTCTTCGATAACTTTAATACCAAAATGATGAATATTGACTACAATAGTAGTGATGCCAAATGTTTTTAAATAAGCAATGTTATGGTGTAGTAACGTAATATCTTTCTTTATTTCGACAAGTGCTTTGGGTCTATCATTGGTTAGTGGTCGAAGACGTGTCCCTAGACCCGCCGCAAAAAGCATCGCTTTCATAGATTTTTATTTTTCTAAAATTTAGAATAAAATTAGTTGAATAACTATTCAATATTCGTTATTATTACAATTCAAATAAACAAAAATAAAACTACAATATAATGAGTAAAGTAACTATTCCGAAAAAAGGATTATCGTCAGAGTTTATTATTGAGCAGCTGACAGAGCTAAAGACAAAAGATGTTCCTTGGCGTTCTGGTAAAGTATTGGCTTATGTTTATGAGCCAACTCAAGAGACCTACAGCCTTTGTAAAGAGGCCTATAGCATGTATTTGACTGAAAATGGCCTAGATCCTACGGCATTTCCAAGTTTATTGAAATTAGAGACAGAAGTAGTGGCAATGGCTGCTAACCTATTGGGAGGAGATGAGGATACCGTTGGGAGTTTTACTTCTGGTGGAACGGAAAGCATTATGTTGGCTACAAAAATGGCAAGAGATTACAATCGTAAGCACCGTCCAGAGATTAAAGAGCCTGAAATGATTGTAGCAGAAACCGCTCATGCTGCTTTTCACAAAGCAGGGCATTATTTGAGTGTCAAAGTAGTAGTAGTACCTGTCAATAAGGAGACGTTTGAAGTAGAACCTGCTGTAGTCGAAGCGGCTATTAATGAAAATACAGTAATGATTGTAGGTTCGGCTCCTTCTTATGCTCATGGAGTCATTGATCCTATCGAAGCATTAGGTCAAATAGCTAAGGCAAATAATATCTTTTTGCATGTAGATGCTTGTGTAGGTGGAATGTATTTGCCATTTGCAAAGAAAGCAGGTTACGAAGTACCCTCATTTGATTTTAGTGTAGAAGGGGTAACTTCTATGTCCTGCGATTTTCATAAGTATGGTTATGCCGCTAAAGGAGCTTCTTGTGTTTTGTACAAAAACCGTGATTTGAGGAGTTATCAAATCTTTGCTTGTTCTTCTTGGTCAGGATATTCTATTGTGAACCCAACTGTATTGTCAAGCAAAACAGGTGGACCAATGGCGGGGGCCTGGGCAACACTGAATCATATTGGTGAAGAGGGCTATCTGAAAATTGTGTCAGAGACACAACAAGCAACAGAATTGGTGAAAGAAGGGCTAAAAGATATACCAGAATTGGAATTGATGGGAAACCCTGCTATGAATTTAGTGGCATTTAAGTCACTTGATCCAGCAGTTAGTGTTTTTGCTATTAGCGATTTCATGGCGGCTAGAGGGTGGCATATTCAGGTACAGCTAGCTTCTAAATGCTCACCAGAAGCGATTCATCTGAGTGTTAATCGTGCCAATGTAGCCCATATACCAGAATTGTTATCTTCTATGAAAGAAGCGATTGCAACTATCCGAAAAAATGAACAACCAGCAATGGCATTTGATCCAGCTATGTTTGCTCCTATGCTCGAAAATTTGACACCAGATACTTTCGATACTTTAGCAGAAATGCTTGGATTGGGAGGAGACGATGGGGCTTCTGTTCCAGATCAAATGGAGTTTATTAATAATATTCTGAATAGTCTTCCAGCAGAGCAACGCAATGCTCTTTTAGTACAGTTTATGAATAAATTATTTACTGTTTCATAGAGGGCATTGGATTGAAATAAATTCAACTTAAGCAGGAGTCATCCATAATCTGGATGGCTCCTTTTTTATATTTCAAAAGTAAGAAAAAACAGTAGGTCACTGCTATTTTGTAGTAGTTGTAACCTCACGAATAACTCTATTTTTAGTCAAATGCTAGGATAAATAGTTGTTCTTACTTCAAAGTTGTAGCTGTCAGCGAGATGTTGCCCAGGACATTTTCGTTTTTATGAAAAATAATAAGGGATTACTCGTGTTAATTTATGTCTTCACTTTGCTCTGTAGCAGAATAACTTAGTTTGAAATTTTTAATAATATCGAATATTTATAACATTTGTTAATCCAAAGATAACAGTTGTACATTGAGATCTTACATCTATTCATTTTGGTAAGAACCAAGGGCGAAAAGATGGTATATTAGTGATTATTAACTACTAAAAATTTTACCCAAAAGATGAACACAAATACAGCAAAAATTTTTGAGCTCTTAGAAGCTAATGATCCCCAAAATAGAGCATTAGGTATCGCAATGATTGAAAAGGATCCTGAATTATTAAAGGCAGTTAATGAGCGTTATTTACCTTTTGTAAGAGGGAGAAGTCGTGATCCATTAGCAACTATGGCAAAATGGGAGGATAGCTGCTTTTCAGAGAGTCAGCAAGCAATGGTTTTGAAACATTTAAAATCAGATGAATTAGATCTTAGAAATACAGAGGATGAGGAATATTTTCTTGTACCAATACTTGGAGGTATTCTAGCTTCGTGTTGTGATGTGGAATATATTCTGAGAAAAGCAAATGAACTTTCTTTGTTCAGGGAAGGTGATAGCGAAGATGACGCCAGTGAACGTTTTTATAATTGGTGGGGTAATTTTATTGATGTAGAGTTACTAGAGCGGTTGCAGAAACTATATGATGAAGGTCCTAAAGAAGGTTGGTATAATAAATTGATTAAGGCCTTGTTAGATACAAAAGATAATGATAATCAGTGGACTAGTATTTATTTAGATCATACAGAATTATCTTATTGGAAAGAGGATAATGCACTGGTAAGATATTTTTGGATAGCATATGCTTTTATTCTTTCTAAGAAGAAAGGTTTTGGCAAAGATATAGTGATAGATGTTTTTCAATCTGACGAACCAAATTTAACACCACTTTTTTGGTTGTTAGGTCGAACTACTACTATACAAGTTAGTTACAATAATATAGAAGATAGGGTAGTACCAAAGTCGCCTCTGGGGTTTGAGTCATTTGTAGAGTTGGAAATCAGTAGTTCAGAAAGAGGGATACTAGGGGAGCAAAAGCTAGGAGAAATTGACAATCTTATGGTCGTAGATAATATAGGATTCCAACGTTTGAAACTCTAAATATAGCAAACTTAAGTATTTGTGAAAATAGGCATCATGTGTTCTTTAACGCATGATGCTTGCTTTTGTTGGTCTACTCAATAATAAATGATTTTACGAATAGAAACACTTCCAGCGACTTCATTTAAATAAGTTAGACGTTCCGTCCAGTTATCCTGATTGTCGTATTTGTATTGGTATGTTTTTTCGAACAGCACCTTATTGAAAATATCAAAACTTTTTTCGGCAAGCATATCTCCTTGTTTGTTGTTTGCTCTTTTGACAATTGCAGGATTTTCAAAACAATTTTCTTTTTGAGGGTTATAAATCCAGACATTTTCTTCTAGCAGTTGGTTGTCAGAATTTAGTATTCGCTCAACTCTACAGGGAAGTCGATCTGGAAACATTTTTTCGGTATATTCGAAGGCAATATTGTACCCTGCGGCATTGGTTTTGACTTGAATGCGATGTCCTACTTTTCTGCTGACCAGAATATCAATCACTTCCTTTTGAGCTCTTCGCTCATCCAAAATATAGATTAAAGAGCCTTGCCAAATTTCTTTTCCATTTTGTAGCTCTTGATACTTTTCGGCAATGACACTATCTTGACGATATTCATACTTAATCCATTGGACTTGTCCAGAGCGGAGATAGGTCGCATTGTCGTGCAACATGCCACTGGTATCAAATCTAGAGACTATTTTATGGGAGGGTTGTTTTTGTTGCAGTGCAATATAACTGGGATAGATAGTTTCTTGTATTTCTTTGACTTTTCCTTTGAGGTTAAGCTGTTTCCAGTCACTCATTTGAGGAGTAGATTCAGAAAAATTGCAACTTGAAATGAAAAAAAAGGTTACCAAAGCGGTACTAAGGTACATTAATCGGTAGTAAGTCATCTTGAATAGTTGTTTTAGCTATTTTATAAAACTTCGATCTAAATAAATCAAAGATTCTGGTCCTGTGCAAAAAAGTAAATCCAAAATACTAAGATTGGGTAAAAAACCTAAACGGTCTGTGAATAGCTGTGGATAGGGAACGATTTTGAAATTTGGATCCACTTGATTTTGATAGTTTTTGGGTAGAATCTGATTTCTAAAGTCAAGGGTAGAACTATCGGCAGGGCTTTTTTCGAAGTTAGTTGTTGGACTAATTGTGGGAGAGAATTGCAATAATTCTAGAATGAGTTCTTGTGCTGTCCAACAACAATCCGATAAATATTCGAAGGGAGTCGTATAAAATACTTCTAGTTCATCCTTGTAATATTCAAAATAAGGACTTTTGCCATAAGCAGTCGCTAAACTTCGCCAATGTTCGAGTTGCCAATTGGTAGAATTATCTATTTTGACTTGCTGAATATTGGCTTGCTGATGTTTTCCTTTTTGAAGGGGGACGCTTAGTGCTAAAATACCGTTGGCGGTAGCAATGCAACATCGATTACGGAAAGATCCCTTACGATAATTTTCTTGTTGTTCGATATAGACTTGAGGGTAGTGCAATAGTTTGCTAAAGTATTGAACAGTAGCGAAGTATTGTACTTCTAATAAAATAGCTGTAGCCATGAATTTGATTAGTTTATTACAGTGGTTGAGTCCTTGTTTGACTCAAATTTCGGAGTAAAATTACATTTTAACGATAAAATGAGTTGGTTTTTTATAATTCTACTAAATAAGACTGTAAAAGCCCAAAAAGAATCCTATTTTTGTTGATTAATACGCATATCGATTGTCTAACTTTCATCAATTGAGCTTATGAAAAAAATTATTATACTTACATTACTGTGGTGCAGTTTAGGAACACTATCCTTTGCACAGCAAGACCCAATGTTTACCCAATATATGTTTAATCCATTGCCTTATAACCCTGCAATAGCAGGAACAACAGAGGCTTTTGATATTTTATTGCTACATCGTCAGCAGTGGGTAGGGATCAATGGAGCACCAATGTCACAGCATCTTTCCCTTCATTCTCCAATTAAGATTGGTAAGCAAAATCAAAATGCGGCCTTAGGAGGTGTGATAGGACACGATCAAATTGGACTGTCAAGAACATTTACCGCTAATGCTGCTTTTAGCTATAAATTACAGTTGAGCAACCCACGTCAGAAATCAAAAGCTGTTTTTCTGAATATTGGATTGTCCGGAGGAGTTTCTTACTGGTATGCGGATTTCAACAAACTAGAGTTAGATAATACCAATGATCCTTCTTTTCAGAATCTACAACCAAGTCGTTGGTTGCCAAACTTTGGAGCAGGACTCTATTTGCACTCCAAAATGTGGTATGTTGGACTATCTGCTCCTAAGCTATGGACCAATAATATGAGAGAACGTGCCCCTGGAGAGTCAGGAGCAGGACCACTCGCACAGGAATATCGTCATTATTACTTTACAGTAGGTGGTGCGATCAAATTGAGTGAAAACTTAGCGATTCGCCCTTCTTTACTGATTAAGAATGTAGGTTTATTTGTCGCTCAAAATGCGACTAACAGCGTTGGTGCTCCTACAGAATTTAATGTTGATTTAGGGTTTTTGATTATGAAACGTTTCTGGATAGGAGCTTCTTTCCGTTCTGCTGTCGAAGCTTTTGTAGGGCAGACGAGTTCATATGATTCTGTTGATTTCTGGATGGGAATGCGTCTAAAAAGTGGAATTCGCTTTGGATTGGCTTACGATTATCATTTGACAAGTCTACAAGGACCTTCTGTTGGTTCTTATGAAGTTATGTTAGGATATGATTTGAATAAATCAACAAATATAGAAGATGGTGGAAATGTAGTGGATCCACGTTATCTAAATTTCTAATAAAATTTTACATTTGTCCTTAAGAAATAGACATGATACCCTCTAGTCTAACCTAAAAGGCTAATTAGGACATTAAACCAATAACAACTACTACCCCAAATAACACAACAAAGTTACTTGGACTACTATAAGAATACTTAACAATTTTTCTAAATACAACTATGCGATTTGTAAATTATATACTAACCCTGTTGTTATTAGTGTTCATTTGCACGACAGCACAAGCTCAACAAGCGAAGCTGAAAAAGGCAGAACGACTAATGGGACAGCACAACTATGCAGCTGCTATTGATATTTATCTGAGTATTTTGGATAAAGGAGATGATGCCGATGCTGCTATCGGAATTGCAGAGGCTTATCGCAGAGTAGGAAACTCTGACGAAACAGAGTATTGGTATGGATTTGTATCCAAGCTGCCTAATGCCCCTCAAAAATCATGGCTTTATTATGCAATGGCATTACATCAGAATGGGAAATGTGATGAATCTAAAAAATGGTCAGAAAAATATCTCAATGAGATAGAACCAAATAATACACAGGCAATGTGGTTGCTCAAATCTTGTGAAGAAGGAGTCGTATCTGATTTACGTGCTTCAGGCAAGCTCTACAAGGTGAAGAATGTTGAAGAAGTGAATACAGAAAATGATGAATTTTCTCCACAGTTTTTCAAAAATGACTTAGTGTTTATTTCGTCTCGCGAAAAACCAGCAGGTACCAAGCGTTACAACCGTTGGACATCTCAAGATGACAAACCATTTACAGAGGTTTATAAGACGCAACGTAGCCAGATAGGAGAGGTAGAAGAGTATTTGTTCAAGTATGGGAAACCAGAGAAATTCTCTAAAAAATTGAGCTCTAAGTTCCATGATGGTCCCTTGACTTTCAATTCAGAATTTAATGAAATTTATTTCACTCGTTCGAATATGGAAGGTAAAGCAGACGATGGAATTATTCGTCTAAAAGTTTATCAAGCACAAGGTGGTCCCACGACTTATAGTGTACCTAAACCACTACCGTTTAATAGTGACGATTATTCTGTCTTGCATCCAGCATTGTCTCCTGATGGCGAAATGTTATTCTTTGCTTCAGATATGCCAGGTGGTTTTGGAGGATATGATTTGTATGTTTCTTATATGGAAGAAGGTCGATGGTCTCCTCCTGTCAATTTGGGACCAACAATCAATACAGAAGGAAACGAAGCTTTTCCGTTTTATCATGATAGTGGAACACTTTACTTTTCATCTAATGGTCAGATTGGTCTAGGTGGATTGGATATCTATTACAGTAAAGAAAGCTATGGAGCATGGACCGAACCTATCAATCTAGGTTATCCTGTCAATACTCCAGATGACGATTTTGGTTTTATTATCAATCAAGAACGTACACATGGTTATTTTTCTTCTAACAGAAGTAAAGGTAAAGGTGGAGATGATTTATATACCTTTACGAAGCTATCTGTTACAATCGAAATCAATGTATTTGACGAAGAAACACAAATGCCAATAGAGGCAGCAGATGTATTTACGCCTTGTTCTGAAATTCAGAATTTGATGACTAACCAAGATGGTAAAGTAATCATAGAATTACCATTGAATATGGCATGTGATTTTGCAGCAGAAAAACTAGGATACCAACCGAACTCTGTACGTCTTTCTACTAAGAATCAACCTCCAGGAAAAGTATTGTATGCTCAAATACCATTGAAACTAGAGTGTATATTTGTCGTATCGGGTACCATTACAGATGGATTGACGAATAGTCCTGTTGATTCGGCGACGGTAACTTTACAGACTTACTGTTCGGGAGAGAGAGATGATCAGACCGTCATGACAGGTCCAGATGGTAAGTATGAGTTCCGAGATGTAAGAGAAGATTGTGATATTAAAGTAACAGTAGAAAAACCAGGCTTTACTAAAAATTCAGCTACCTTCAAGACAGGTACCGAATGTGGTCCTACTGCTATAGCAGATGGTAAAATTGATTCTGTAGGTGGGTATGT
Source organism: uncultured Aureispira sp. (assembly GCA_964404215.1). Lineage (GTDB taxonomy): Bacteria > Bacteroidota > Bacteroidia > Chitinophagales > Saprospiraceae > Aureispira. The sequence continues at coordinate 18,885 of CAYOJF010000026.1, forward strand.
TACCTCTATTCCATTGTATTGTTTTGGCGAGAACTGTGAAGGTGGAATAGCAGGGGGAGATTCTCTAGATCCTGATGATCCATTTACTGACCCTACAGTAGACGCTGGAGAGTGTGTAAAAGATTCTATTATGATGTCTAATGGCGATGTGAAAGTTGTTTTTTGCGATAACACTTATAAAATAGAAGATACAAATGGTGATGTTAATTATTATACGGAAAATGGTGATATTATAGATAATCCTGGAGATAATATTGGTCGCCCAGAATTAGTTAATATTTATTATGATTATGATGATGCTCGCATTCGTTCAGAAGCTAAGCCTGAGTTAAATAAATTAGTATCTCTATTAAATGCTTATCCAGAAATGAAGATTCAGCTAACTTCTCATACAGATGCTAGAGGGAAGAAGGGGTACAACAAACGATTATCTAAACGTAGAGCAGAGTCTGTTGTTCGTTATTTAATGCAAAATGGTATTAGTAAAAAACGCCTGAAAGCGAAAGGAATGGGAGAGTCTGTGATGATCAATGACTGTTATGATGGAATAGAGTGTACCGAACAGCAACACCAAGAAAACCGTCGTACAGAGTTTGTGATTACGGAATATATCCCACAAGGATATAATGCTACATCTAAGAAACCTGCTAATATTAAGGTGAAGCCTTGTACCAATTGTCCTAGTGCTCCTGAAGTAGAAGGAGAAGCAGGAGGAGAGACTTCAGGCTTGAATGAATAAATCTTATACTAGATAATACGGCATGATAATCGTGTCAAAAGGAGAGTAGTTCTAAATGATAGAACTGCTCTTTTTTTATTCTAAATATTACTAGACATTATTACGAATAGAGTTGTATGGAAGTGAGCGATCAGATTTTTTTGATTAGTAAAATAAACACACGCTTGAACCTACCCAAAGGGTAGATGTTCAGTGAACATCTAGTGTAGAGTGCCACTAGTGGATCAATCATAGCCTTAGCTATGGTTTGAGTATTTATAAAGCTAAGGAGAAAAAGATGTTTCTGCTCGCTATACGAAACTATTCGTAATAATGTCTAATACTAAAACATAGATGAAAATATGAATTTACGACTGTTACTCTTATTGTTGTTTCCTGCTTTTCTGTGGGGACAAGATCATCCTTTTGTAGAATTTACTAATGAATCCTGTCATGTTGGTTTGAAAGATCAAAAAGGGAAGGAGATTTTATCGGCAAATTATCGTCAAATCAGAATAGAATCCATAGGGAATGATTGGTTGATTTCAGCTCAGAAAAGAGATCGAGGGACCTATATTTTATATCAAAATAAAAAGGCGATTCCATTGAAATATCCTGAAATAGAAAAATTTAATGAACAGCTATTATTGATAGAGAGTAATAGAAAGTATGGTTTGGTTAATACAGCAGGTGTAGGAATTGCTCTCATTCAGTATGATCAGATTAGACCATTGGGTAATGAATATGCAATGACTAGTCAAGGAGGGATGAAAGGTGTTATCAGAAATAATGGAAAATCTATTTTACCCAATAAATATGAGTCTATTCAATACTGGGAAGCAGCAGACTGTTTTTTGGCTCTAAAAGAAGGTGCTTGGCGTGTCTATAATACCAAAGGTAAGCGACTGGGAACTTATACAGATATTCATTTAGATTATGATTCATCTCCACTCTTAGTCGTGCAAAAAGACGGCAAATCAGGCTTGTTAGATAAGAAGGGGACATTGAAGTTGCCAATTGAATATGAAGGACTTGGTGTTTTTCCAAATGGATGGTTAAAGGTCAAAAATGAAGGGGCATGGTTACTTTGTGATGAAAATAGAAAACCTATTACTGACAAGCGTTGTGAAAGCATCTATTATATGTCGAATACGAAGTGTTTTGTAGTGACAGACAAGACGAATCGTATAGGTGTCTTGAATGAAGAGGGAAGAAGTATCATTCCTACAGAATATAAAATGTACTCAACTGCTATCAAAGGGCAATTAATTAGTTTGCAGTCTTCGTCTAATAAGATGCATATTTATGATGTCAAAAATAAAAAATGGATCGCAAAAGAGGCCGATAATATAGAAGATGTTAGATCTTGTTCGGATGCTTATGATTGTATGTGGATCAGGAAGGGGCAAAAATGGCAATTAGTAGATGTTGCCTTAAAACCTATTCTAGAAGAAACTTATAAACGAGCAGACCAGAATGCGAATGATTATGTTAATCTAACCAATGAACAAAATTTGGTAGGGTTATTTTCGCACAAAAGTAATACCTTATTATTACCCCATGAGTATACTGCGATACAGGTACAAGGTCATTTATTTAAGGTTAAAAAAGCAGGTACAGGCTGGTTTTATGTTAATAAAAAGAATGAACGAATAGATTGTAAATAGAAAGTAAAAAGGTCATTTCTCTACATGGAGAAATGACCTTTTTTGATTGATTTAGAACGGCAAATCATCTGCCATACCATCGTCCACTGGTGGAATATCACTTTCACTAGGAGGAGGAGTATCGGATCCAGTTGTATTGCTAGATTGTGATTCTAGACGCCAAGCATTCAGTGTAACGAAGTATACGTCTTCGTTTTTCTTTTGATTGTGCCATTTGCGACCACGTACATTGAAGTGTACAACTAAGTTGTCTCCTACTTTGTGTGCTTCAATATCATCACATTTATTTTGTGTCAATTCAAATTTGATAGTTTGAGGATATTGATCATCTGTTTCAATCACAAATTCTCTTTTAGCGAAAGAATCTGTTACTTGTTGCTTATCAAATATCGCAACTAATTTACCTTCTAGTTTTAACTCAGACATTATGTTTTATGCTTGTTATGAATAATAATAGTTGTTAATAGTATATACAGTATCTATACGTTAGATTTAAGCTGTTGTTTCGCTTTCTGCCTCTGCGGCAATTCTTTGTTGATTTATTTTTTCAATTTCTTGATCGATAAAAAATAAACTCTGTCCTCCTGTTCCAATTAGCTTAATTTTGTCCAATATTGTTCGGATTTGAGCTTCTTCTTCTCTTTGTTCAGCTACATACCATTGCAAAAATAGTGTAGTTGCATGATCATTCTCAGATTCACTAATGGAAAGTAAATCATAGATCGCTTTAGTGACCTTTTTTTCTTCTTCGTATACACACTGAAATAAATCTTGGATAGAATCGTAAGAAGCTTTAGGTTGGCTTACTGCTGGTACAATGACTGTTCCATCCATATCATTGACATAATGCAAAATCTTTAACATATGCTCTCTTTCTTCTTCAGATTGAGCATAAAAGAATTCTGCACAGCCTGCTAGAGCTTGTTGGTCACACCAAGTCGCCATAGCGAGATAAATAGCGGAAGCATTTCCCTCTAGGGCAATTTGGCTATTCAGTGCATCTTCCATTTTTTTACTTAACATCATGGGTTATGTTTTACTTATTTTCATTAAATAATCCTGCACAGTTTGAGCTTTGTCATCTAGTGCAGGCTGTTCTGGTTCTAGTGCTATTCGCTCTTCTAACCAATCAAAATAAATACTTTCAAAGTCACGCATTTCATCAATATTGAGCCATACAAAATCAATATGAACATATACAGGGGCATTCAACATGGTTATTTTACGCAATAGATCTTGATAATCTGGATTCTGGAATCGACTTGGCCAAGTAGGCAGTACAATGGTCAGATTAAGAGAATAAAAATCATCGGTATTATCCAGTTCTTTTCTAGCCTTGGTAGTGAATTTGATTTTATCATAAATAGACACACTACTGTCTTTGAAACTACGAATATAGTCTACAATATCTACCAATTGTGTACGTGCTTCTTCTTCATCATCAAAACTGAGAGGGAAACGAGCAATAGGTTTATTACTATTGTTAGACAAAACAACAATATAGCGATCTTGTTCATCTTTTTGTACGCTAAAGTTATCTCTTTGAGAACCTGCACTAGGCAAGTCATCGGCGTAACTACGTTGGGCGTCAATATCACCAAATTCGTAACTTTCAAGTATGGTATAATCTTGGTCGTCTGTCAGTAAAAATCCATGTTGGTCTTTTGCTTGTGGGCGAAGTAGAATATGCTCCACTACATGCATTCCTTCAGAGTAATGATTTAATTTGTGAAGGTACTTAATAAATTTGTCTAGCTCTACTTTTGCTGCTAGTTTAGTAGAAACTTCTCTTATTTTGAATACACCCATTTTGCGGTATCCTTTGTAGTAAATGCTGAAGGATTTTTCACCACTAGTGGGGAGTACAATATAGTTGTGTTTTTTGATGCCGGCAGATAAAAGGTTTTTGATTAGTAAATCTTTTGTTTTTGCTCGGAAGATGAACTTTTTAGTATAGTCTTTTTCATCTTTTTCTTTCTTAGCACTGGTCTCTTTTTTATCGTCTTCGTTGTTTTCTTTTTGGCTATCATCTTCTAGCTCGTCTCTCAACAAATCGAGTTCTTCTTTGATTTCTTCTTCTAGCTTATCATCATCAATATCATCAAATTTAGATTGGATTTGGTGTAGATTTTCTAGATTGATGAACTCACCAGCATCGTTTTTGCCAACAAAATCAACATAGTGTTCAAATGCTTCAATATCTTCTTCTTCTGGATGTGATCCTACTAGTATTTCTGTTAGAAATTCATTACCAGTATTCTTAATATCTAATAATAGACAAGCCCTTTTTTCTAAACCAGAGACATTCCAAGCATCTAAACCACGTCCTAAATAGTCAAAACCACGTCCTCTATTTCTAGAGATGGTGACATAATTTTTTAGATAGACAATTTTAGCATTAATCAGCTCTACTTCAGGATCCGTATCATCGTCATCATCTCCAATCCCAACATAGTCCGATACCTTGAGTAAAAAATCAGTACTGAATTGTTCGCCAAATCGTGCTAATAGGTGATCTAGGAAACGGTTTCTTCGATCAATAAAGGGATCAAATTCTTTTGCTAAATCATCTACTTTCATTTGAAACTGCTCTAATGTGCTAGCAGCCATAATATCTCTGATACCAGGAAGGTCATCAGGAACATTGGTATAGTAGGTTCTGTCGATAGACTTGTCAATGGCAAATAACTTACGCACATTAACGAGTTGTTCTAGATAGTTACAAATGGTCTGCTCAAAGAATAGTAAATAACCTCTAAGCTGCTTAATCATAGCTAAGCGATCTCTGGTTGGTCGAGCATAATTGGGTAGGCCCAATTCATTGACACCATAGGTTACAGGTAAAGCATTTTGCAGTGAATTATAGGTCCCAATGTCTTTGAGGGATATGGTAGAAGGGTAATCTTTCTCATGATAGAGCATTTTCATCTGATACCCTTTTTTGTAACGAGCATAGAGAGAATGTAAGGCATGATTGGTCGTATTGAGATCTAACTCATAGTTGAGAGCTCCTCTATAGAACTGAACAGGATAAGAAAAACCTTCCTCTGAATATTTGTCATCAATCACATCCATATCCAATACTGGATAGGTGTTGTTGCGAAGAGGTATGACGTCGTTTTCTGCTGGAATACCATTTTGATCTACTCTAAAATAGGTAATACGACGAACCCCTTCAATACTCTGTATTAGCTCAATTAATTTAGAGACATAGATTTCTTGTGGCATTGGGCGGAGGTCCGTTTTCTTGACAAATCCATGTACTGGTGCAGGACCATCAAAAATATCATCTACACTATAACCTTCGGCAATTAAATCTTCTAAAGTGTGGTATTTGATAGAAGGGTTCAGGTGCTCCTCTAATACAAATAGCATTTCTGCCAAAATTTCTTCGGCTTTGACATCTGTATTGATATCAATATCAGCAAATACTTCTATTTTGTCAACATCCAATACTTGAATGGATTCAATGTCTTCACAAAGATTTCGGTGAACATTGAACAAAGAAAAAACACTATCCTTAATTTGCTTGATACCACTTTCTGTACGAGCTCTATCATCTATTTGGAGTAGAATTTTGTAGAGTCCTTGTATGCCTTGCATATTATCCCTGACGGGTTCTATCCACGCATTTTTGACAAACTGTACTCGATCTATGATCAGAATACGATAGTCGGTCAAGGTTATAGGGTTGGTTGGCAGGATCTCTGCAGCATCATAAAAGCCATTGTTGATAGCTTCTCGCTTTCGTTTGCTCTGCGAATTAAGTAGATTCTGAATGGGTGTTGAGGTCGTCTGATGTGTCTGAAACATTACATCACATAGTTGTTCCATGATAGTAATACCAGGATCATGTGAGTTGTAATCTGTCCAGATGTCGCCAGATAATTGTTGCATGAGTGCCATCCATTCGTCTTTGAGTTCTTGACGATCTAGAGGGAGAATATTATGCGTATTTAAGTTGAACTGATCATTCATAAGCGTATTGCTCCGTTTGTATTTTAGGTGTCATTTTATGAGGATACAAAATACAATTTAATTCCAAAAGAAGGAAAGTTTATTCGTATTTCATTTAGGATTGTTAGATACTATTGGATAATCACAATGAAAATAAACTTAGATGATTACCTTTGGGTTGGTTTTGTAGGATTTAATTTAAAGATACGCTAATGGGATTATTAACGACTTTTATCTATCGTTTGGGGTTAGAGAGTTATCGAATGGTGCTAACTGTAGCGAGCTGGGGGCATCCTAAAGCTCAAAAATGGGTAGAAGGAAGACGTACTATTTGGCGTAGAATCCAGCAGGATTTAGTAGATAACACTGCTCCTATAAATTGGATACATTGTGCCTCTTTAGGTGAATTTGAGCAGGCTCGTCCACTTATCGAACAGCTAAAAAAAAATGAGTCTCAAGAGAAGATTTTTTTAACCTTTTTTTCTCCTTCAGGATATGAATATTGTAAAAATTATTCACTAGCAGATTGGGTCTATTACCTTCCTCTAGATAGCCCAAATAATGCTCGAAAAATGTTAGGAATAGTAAACCCCCAACAGGCTTTTTTTATCAAATATGAATACTGGTATTATTATTTGCATGCTCTGCAAAAGAACCAAATACCTACCTATTTAGTAGCGGCTATTTTTCGCCCAGAGCAAGTTTTTTTTCGATTTTATGGAGGCTTTTTTAGAAATATGTTGTCTTGTTTTACACAGATTTTTGTGCAAGACGTAGCCTCTCAAGAGCTACTAGAATCTATTCAGATAGACACTGGGGAAATAGTGGGCGATACGAGACTAGATCGAGTATTGAAAATAAAAGATACAGCAAAAGAACAACACATTGTCGCTCAATTTGCTAAAGACAGGAAAACCTTAGTAGCAGGGAGCACATGGATGGAAGACGAGGTCTTATTACAAGAGGTCTTAGTGAAAGATCCATCTTATTGTTTAGTAATTGCTCCACACGAAATAGGAATAGAACGCTTACAAAGCATAGAGCGATTATTCAACGAATGGAACCCCATTTATTACTCTAGATGTGAAAGTCAGCCCTTTTTTAGCCAAGATCAACGTGTATTGATTATAGATAATATGGGAATGTTGAATCAACTCTATCGCTATGCTACAGTTGCTTATATTGGAGGTGGATTGGGGGCAGGAATACATAATTGCTTAGAGGCGGCAGTTTATAAGATTGCTGTACTATTTGGCAGTAATTATCACAAATTTAGAGAAGCAAAGGATTTGATACAGTTAGGAGTAGCTTTTGAGGTTAAGACGGCTAGGGATACTCTAAGTGTATTAGCTCAAATAGAAGAAGAAAATAGACAGAAAGCAATACAAAAGGCTGCTCAGACTTATCTTGAGGAGCATCGTGGGGCGACTCAAAAAATTATGGATGTGTTATACCGCAAAAATTAGATATTGCAATAGACCAGCAACCATACCTAATAGTGCACCTATACCGATTAGTTTCCATTCATCCTCTTGGAAAACAGGTCGTAAGAAATTAACAAAATCACTAGGCGGTAAGCTGGACATTTTGGAAGAAAGGGTTTCTTCGACGTCTAAAGCTTGTTTGGCATAGTCAAATACTAGGTTAACCTGTTTAGGGGCGGCATCAATGAAACGGCTAATCACTGTTTTTTTGATTTCGTCATAAGTATCGGTTCCAGAAGTGAATTTGATGAGTGCAGAATTGAACCCTGCTGTTTTGTCAATACCTTCTTGGGAGTGTTTTTCGATGATGCCAATGAGTTGGTCAGCCCCTGCACCATTAAACATTTCAGTGAAAACATTATCCATAGTCATGATATTGTCTGCTATTAATTTAGCATATCCCTGCGAGACTTCCTTCTGACGAGTAATGAATAATCCTTGTATTTTGAATCCTAGAAACTTGATAGGATGTACAGGTGAAAAAATCATTTTTAAAGCTAAGACATTGGTTAAATAACCAACAATTAGTCCACCTACAGGAAGCAACCAATCTGCATCATAGTTGATTAGAATCAATGCTTGGATAAGACCAAATATAAAACCAAAACCAAAGCCAGAACGCTCAATGAATTTGAATTCTTTATCGCCTACTTCTAGGAAAATTCGATTCATCAATTCTTTATTTTCTAACAAAAAATCAATGACCATTTTTTTGAGGTCAAATACCTCTGTGATATTTACTTTTACCTCTTCCATAATCTGCTCAATAACTAGAGGAATCTCTTTAGCAGATTTTTCATAGACACTTTCCTTGGTCTTTTGTGGAACAATTTTCCAGACGGGGACATGTTTGGTCATTACTTCATCCGTAACTTGACGAGCTAGCCGAAGCATACTCGGTTCTAGTTCTTTGGCTACGATTTTGGGATTGATACGACCAAACTGCTCTTCAATATCGATTAGTTTAGAGGTAATCATATCTGTCGACATAGAAGCCATTTTTTCCGCTTTAGAGGGGACAATTCCTTGCCAACCAATAGGAGGGATAGTCCATCCTACGCCTTTGAGTCCTTTGACCTCAAATCCAAAAAAATCGATGGGATAAAAGGTCATTTTTAATGCTAGAACATTAGTACCCCAACCAATAATTGCAGAAATTAGAGGAATGATTAATAATTTTAACCAATTATCTAAAAGGAAATTTAAAAGAAGATCTAGCACGGATAAAGGGATTAAGCTTCTTGAATTAATCGGACGAGTTCACCTATAGCCATAGCAACATTTTCTCTAATCGCTACGATAGAGGCTTCCATCATGTAACATGGAGCGGTGACAATCTTGTGCGTGTGGTCTACAATTACTTCTTCGATAGTGGCCATTTCAGGCTGTACACCTAGGCTTGCCATGCCATCAGATATTCCTTGTATATGATAGGGAGAAGGAGCTTCGGTTGTACCTACTGTCATACTGACATAGAAGTCTTCTCCTGCTAGAGCACTCGCTACTACTGTAGGTCCCATACACAATGCTGCGATTGGTTTTTTTGCTTTAATACAATCAAGAATTAATTTTTTGACTTCAGTGTCAATACCTCCTTCTGCTCCTGAAATAGCCCACTGGTTAAGATTTTTGGCCGCACCAAAACCACCTGGAATGACTAATCCATCTAGCTCTTCTAGATTAACAGTAGCAAGGTCTTGTATGTCTCCTCTGGCTATACGAGCTGACTCTAGAAGGACATTCCTACTTTCAGACATTTCTTCGCCTGTCATATGGTTGATGACATGATGTTGGTTCTTGTTAGGAGCGATACATTTGTAAGTTGCTCCAGTCTCTGCAATAGCTAATAGCGTAAAAACAGCTTCATGGATGGCAGAGCCATCATAGACGCCATTACCGGCCAATAGAACACCAATATTCATAAGGTTATATTTTTGCTGATAAAATTGTATAATACAATAGTAGTGATTTTAGAGCAGTTTTTTTAGGTAAATCCTTAAAATCTAATTTGATAAAAAATAAAGGGAATTAGTCCAAACTGTTTTGTTTTTATGATTACTTCTCTCTGCGGACTATATCGCATTGCTAGATCATTACGAGTATTTGTAGCATTTAGGATTTCTATATAGAAATGATGGGAGATATTATTGTAACGATGGTTGAGTCGTAAACCTAGACGGATGTCTACTCTGTTGTAATTTCCTAGACGTTGGCTAAAAGCATTTTTTTCATCTAGTATTTCTGTTCCAGCCAGTCTAGAAGCATTCAATAAAATAGGAGTGTAAGGCTGTCCTCCACGACTACTGTAGCGTAGATCAAAATAGAATACATTGCGTTTTTCTCTTCCAATTTTAAACTCTTTGCCGCCTATTAATTGAGCAATATAGAGTACGTCAAATGGCGTGCTACGCCATTCTTTATCACTTCCTTGATACCGAGATCGGAAGTAAGTTCCACCTAATTTTCCATAATACCCCCGGCTAAAAAACTTGTTTAGAGCAAGCTCAAAACCATAATTAAAGGAAAGCCCCTCTGTAACTAAGTCGGGTCTATTAGGGAAAACTTGAGCAGCACCATAATTGCCAAGAGAATAACTAGATGGTGTTTGGGTAATGGGGACATTGGTGTTGAGCTGAGCGTAGCTATTTAATTTGAGACTCCAGTACTTAGCTAGATATAGATCGTAGGACAATACGGTATGGTGTGAACGAGTTGCTCCTAGATTGGGGTGCATTCGTTCTAGAGTGTTGTTGAGGGCTTGCACTTTGAATAGGATAGGAAGTGGTTGTGTTTTACTATGCCAGCCATATCCGAAACTAATTCGGTGTCTTTTATGTACAAACCAATTGAGCGATAAACGAGGTTCTAACGCCCAAGATTCTCTATTGAGTGACCAAGCCCGTCCGTGTACACCTACAACAGCTTCAAATTTATAGGAGAACTTATAACGAAATTCTGCAAATCCACTGCCTGTTAAGATCAATCCTTTAAAGTAGTCTACAGATGTATTGGATTGGGTAAAACGATTGTTGACATCCCAAAAACTAATATTTCCATAGATCCCAGCTCTGAATAATGCTTTAGCATTGATTTTGGACTGAATAACACTATTCAGAGATATTTTGTGCATACTCTCATATACTTGATTATATAAACTAGCGGTATCGTTTACAATCGTATCTCGAATAGCACTATGGATACGAGTGCTATACGCCAAAGTTGTTTTAGTGTAAGTTTTTGGATTGATATTCTTTAGATGACTGATGCCAAGTATTCCAATGTTATATTGAGAATAGACATCAATATTAGATTCTACAAAGACATCGTTGGTATTTCTTCTATTGTAAAATATATTGACATTAGATAGACCTCCTATTCCAAATATAGAAAATTCTCCCATTTTTTTAGTTGGGATATTAATTTTGAAATTAATATCCTGATATTCAGGAATTGAGTTAGTGCCAACATCTAAACCGATTAAGTTTAAAAGACTTAAAACACCATAACGATAACTGGCAACAAAGGAAGCTCCTCCTTTTTTGAGTGGGCCTTCTGCTACAGCTTCTAGCCCATATAGACTGACTTGACCCAGAAATTCAAAATTTTGATTGTTCCCCTTTCGGAGATTTATATCGAAAACACCTGCATAAGCATCGCCGTAGTGTGCAGACATGGCTCCATTAACAAAGTCAGAGTTATCTAATAAATTAGTGTTTAGGACCGGAAACACTGCACCAGTATTGCTAAGTCTAGAGAAGTGATGCGGGTTATCAATAGGAATGTCTTCAATTTGCCAACGAATACCATAAGGACTATTTCCTCTAGAAACAATATAATTTTGAGTGTCATCAATATTGAATAGACCAGGAACATTGGTAACAGTACGAGCGGGGTCGTTTGCTCCTCCAATATATTCATTCACTTCTTTTACATTAAATTTATGAGTACTAACAATGTTAAGTTCATCTATTGGTGTTAGATTACTACTGTGGAAACGTCGAATGTCATTGGTATTTTTTTTTCTTTTGGCTTCTACTGTGATAAATGGATCTTCAGAAACTTTTTCTACCAAGGCAATACTGAGTATAGTTTCTTTACCACCTACTATTAGTGTAGGTTGAATTTGTTCATAATAGCCCTCTGCTATTATTCGAAAACGCTGGCGTCCTGTAGGTATATCTTCTAATACAAAATATCCTTTTTCATTGGTCTGAACTGCGATTCGAGGAGAATAATTGAGTAGTTCAATTGCTGCATTGGTTATAACGGCATTGGAAGCTTGATCTTTGATAATCCCTCGTACGGTCTGATTGCTTGTAGCACGTTGAGCAAGTGTAGAAAAACTGGAGATTAAAAATAGTAGAATGAATGATATTGTGAAGCAAAATATCCGAGTATAAAGTGACATTATGAAAAATGAAAATGTTTAAAAAAGTCAGTTTATGGGAAATTGAATTTTATCCTTAGGGGAGGGATAGGCGTAGAGAATAGTAATATTCTCTTATAGAAATGGCTAAAGCAATATACGCTCTTAATGACGTAGAGAATACTCCTGAAGAAGGTGTTCCTACGTTTTGAGAATATTTGTATAACTATTCAAACTTAAACATACAAAATTATAAGTGCTTCTATCACAATAGTTTCTGTTTAATTAAAAACTTCGTGTCATTTTTTCAAACTACTAAGTATTATCACGAATGGAGTTGTATGTAAGTGAATCAGCAGTTTTTTTTGATTGAGGAAATAGACATCCACCCTAAGATGACTAATAGGTAGTTCGGTAAACATCTAGTAGATTAATAATAGCTACAGTTATGAGTTCGAGTATTTATGAACTCCATTATTGCAAAATGTTTCTGCTCACTATGCCAAATAAGTCGTGGTGGTGGCTAATATTATTAGATATGCCCTCACTAGAATTTAATTTGATAAAATACAATCGGTATCAACCCAAATTGTTTTGTTCTGCCAATCGCTTGACTTTCTGGACTATACTGCATTGCTAAATCATTTTTAGTATTGGTCACATTAAGTACTTCTACATAAAGATGATGAGAAATATTTTTATTGCGATGATTGAATCGAAGACCCAGCCTAAGATCTAGTCGATTATAAAGACCTAGTCGTTGACTAAAAGCATTTTTTTCGTCGAGTACTTCTGTTCCAGCCAGTCTAGAGGCATTTAACAAGATAGGAGTGAAGGGTTGCCCTCCATGTCCATTATATCTAATGTCGAAATAGAAAGTATTTAGTTTTTCTTTACCAATTTTAAATTCTTTTCCACCAATAAGTTGAGCGATATAAAATACATCAAATGCTGTGCTACGCCATTCTAGATCACTGCCTTGGTATAGTGAACGAAAATAGGTTGCACCAATTTTACCATAATAACCTCGACTAAAGAATTTGTCAATCGCCAATTCTAAACCATAATTGAGAGAAATACCTTCTGTCACTAAGTTGGGGCGATTGGGGAATAGAGCATATGCTCCATAATTGATTAGCGAAAAACTAGAGGGATTACTCGTGACAGGGATGCCTGTATTGAATTGTGTATAGGCATTCAGTTTGAGCCCCCAATATTTGGCTAAATACAGATCATAAGATAAGACAGCATGATGCGATCGAGTAGCACCCAAATCAGGGTTTATCAACTGAGTAGTATTATTATTGTGCTGTACTCTGAATAAAATGGCAAGTGGTTGTGTCTTACTATGCCACCCATAGCCAAAGCTAATGCGGTGTCTCTTATGTAGAAACCAGTTGAGGGATATTCGAGGTTCTAAGGCCCAAGATTTATTATTGAAAGACCAATACCTACCATGAACGCCAACTACTGCTTGAAAACGGTAGGAAAATTTGTATCGAAACTCAGCAAAACCTCCGCCTGATAGTAATATGCCATTGAAGTATTCTTGAACACGACCAGTTTGGAGTGATCGATTATCGATATTCCAAAATTCGGCATTGCCGTATATTCCTGCTCGTAAGAGTGCTCGAGCATTAAATTTGGATTGAAGCGTACTATTTAACGATATTTTGTGCATCGTTTCGTCTACTTTGTAGTAGGGTGTTGTATTGCTTTGTATAATAGTATCCCGACTAGAATGATAATCTCGTAAATTGTAAGCGAGTGCCGTTTTTATATAGGTTTTTTGGTTAATACTCTTCTGATGACTAATACCTGCAATCGCAGTATTGGAACGGATATAAAGATTGATATTACGTTCTGCAAAAAGATCGTTGGTGTCTCTTTGTGTATCCAAAAAAGAAATGTTGGATAAGCCACCAACACCAAAAATGGCAAATTCTCCTGCGTTCTTTGTCGGAATATTAATCTTGAAATTTAGATCCTGATACTCAGGAACAGCATTAGTCCCAATTTCGAGACCAATTAGGTTAAGTAAACTGAAGATACTGTAACGATAACCGACTACAAAGGAAGCACCTCCTTTCTTGAAAGGGCCTTCTACAACTGCTTCTGCTCCATAGAGATTAATTTGACCCAAGAATTCAAATTTTTCATTATTTCCTTTTCTTAGATTGACATCAAAAACACCCGCATAAGCGTTGCCATAGTGAGCTGGCATTGCCCCATTGATAAAGTCAGAGTTGTCTAATAAATTGGTATTGAGTAGTGGAAATACACCACCAGTATTGCTGAGTGTTGAGAAATGGTGTGGGTTGTCAATTGGGACTCCTTCTATTTGCCAACGTATACCATAAGGACTATTGCCTCTAGAAACAATGTAATTCTGTGTATCATCAATATTGAATAGACCAGGGAAATTGGTTACTGTGCGAGCAGGGTCGTTGAGTCCACCAACATATTTATTGACTTCCTGAACATTAAATTTGTGTGTACTCACTACATTAAGCTCGTCTACCGCTTCAATATGATCACTTTGAAATCTCCGCACGTCATTTTTATTCTTTTTTCGTTTAGCTTCCACGACCACAAAGGGCGATTCAGATACTTCTTCTACTAGACCAATACTAAGTATCGTTTCTTTTCCTCCAACAATTAATTCAGGGTAGATGAGTTCATAATAACCTTCTGCTACTATTCTAAATCGCTGATGTCCTGTAGGGACATTTTCTAATACAAAATACCCTTTTTCATTGGTCTGAATGGCAATACGAGGGGAGTGATTTAGCAATTCAATTGCCGCATTAGTTATAACGGCATTGGAAGCTTGATCTTTGATGATACCCCTTACTGTTTGACCATTGGTGTGCTGTGCTATAGCAGGAGTAGCAAAGAAGATGATTCCTAACCCAATATAAATTATTGAGAAAAAGATAGTAAAAGGCGTCGATTTTTTCATTTTTAAAACTGGATTTGATAAAAAATGATAGGGATGAATCCAAATTGTATTCCTCGTTGAATGGTATTGGTTTCAGGGTTAAATTTGACTTGTAAGTCATTTTTGAAATTAGTGACATTAACCGCTTCTAAGTATAGATGATGAGATACGGTTCCTTTGCGATTATTGAATCGGAAACCCAATCGAGTATCTATTCTGTTATAGGATCTCAGTCGATTATCATAAGCATTGTTATTATCTCTTATTTCATATCCAGCTTGAATCGAGGCATCTAGATCAATAGGAGTGTAAGGAAGCCCTCCACGACCAAGGTATTTCAAGTCGATATAAAAAATATTTCTTTTTTCTTTTCCAATTTTAAACTCTTTTCCTACTGCTGCCTGAATAATATACCGAACATCAAATAAGGTATTTCGCCAAACTTGATCACTTCCTTGATAAAATGAACGGCCATAGGTGAAACCAAATAGGCCATAGTAGCCTCTACCAAAGAATTTTTCTATGGCAAACTCTAAACCGTAATTAAGTGAAATTCCTTCTGCTACAAGATTTTGGACAACTGGATATTGGACCGATACGCCATAGTTAATGAGTGAAAAACTGGAGGGGGAATCATTTATTGCAATATTCGTATTGAGTTGCGTATATAAATTAACTCTCAATCCCCAATACTTAGCTAGATACACATGGTAGGATATTACGGCATGATGAGCTCGTGTAGAACCTAGATTTTGGTTCGGATTATAGTAGGAACCATCAGGACGTTGTTGTACTTGTGTTAATAGGGTGATGGGCTTGGTTTTGCTATGCCAACCATAACCAAAACTTACCTTGTGCCGTTTGGAAACAAACCAATTGAGGGACAAACGAGGCTCTATGGACCATGAATTAGAATTGAATGACCAATAACGACCATGGACTCCAATTATAGCTTGGAATTTACTAGAAAACCGGTGTCTAAATGCAGCAAAACCTCCTGTGGTGAATGAGAGTCCTTTGAATAATTGACGAGATATATTGGGGTTGAGGAAACGATTATTGATATCAATCCATTCGGCATGTCCATAGATTCCAGTACGGAAGAGTGTTTTTGCATTGACTTTGAAATTTAGCGTACTGGAAAGTCGAGTTCTATTTATTTGCTGATTGAGCAAATAATAAGCAATTGGGATATCGTTTATGATGGTATCTGTTACAGAAGATCCTCTATGGAAATAATGAGAAAGGATGGTTTTGATAGTAGTATTTCGACCAACTTTTTTTCTATTACTGACACCTGCAAAAGCAGTAATCATATTTATTTCTCTATTGATTCCTTTATTAGCAAATAGTTCACTACTATCACTATCTGCACCACGAACAACACCATCTGATAACCCACCTACACCAAATATGGTAAATTCGCCTGCCTTTTTGGTTGGGATATTTATTTTGAAATTTAGGTCTTGGTAATTGGGGAACCCACCAGAACTAAATTCTAGTCCAATAAGTTGTAGTAATGAAAATACACTGTATCTATAAGAAACCATAAAAGAAGCCCCTCCCTTTTTAATCGGTCCCTCTATCATTGCCTCTGCTCCATAGAGACTAAATTGTCCCAAGAATTCAAACTTTTGATTATTTCCCTTTCTTAAGTTGATATCAAAAACACCAGAGTAAGCATTTCCAAAGTTAGCAGGCATGGCTCCATTGACGAGATCTGAATTATCTAACATATTGACATTAAGCAATGGAAGTAGACTTCCAGTATTACCTAATGTGGCGAAGTGATTAGGGTTATCAATGGGGACCCCATCAATTTCCCAACGAATGCCATCAGGACTGTTATTTCTAGAAACAATATAATTCTGACTATCATCAACCGTAAAAAGACCTGGTAAATTAGTGACCATTCGGGCAGGGTCAGACCAGTTACCTGCATATTTGGTTACTTCTTCTACATTTAGTTTGTGATTGCTGACGGCATTCATTTCGTCTACCGCCTCCATTTTAATGTTTTTGAATCGTCGAATATCTCTTCGATTTCGCTTCTTTTTCGCTTCTACAATAACAAAAGGGGTTTTGATTTCTTCATCAAGTGCTATTGTCAAGAAAGCTTCTTTACCTGCTACAATTAACTGTGGTAGAATCATCTCATAATATCCCTCTGTGATTATTCGAAACCTTTGTCGACCAAGTGGCACCTGTTCTAATGAAAAAGAGCCATCTTCATTTGTTTGGGCTGTTAGTCGAGGGGAGTGGTTGAGTAGCTCAATCACGGCATTGCGTATGCCATTGCCAGAGGCTCTATCTACAATAAAACCTCTTGCTGTTTGACCAGAAGTTCTGTTTTGAGCATTAGAAAGGGAAGTGATAAACAGCAAGAGGCCGCCTATCAATAGGTGTAAATGTGGGGATTTCATAAAGTAGTGTTTGTTCGAATAATGATTCGTAAAGTGTGTGCCTAGTGAATAGCTAATATAAGTAATTTTTCACATATAATTAAAGTTTTTGTTATTGCGATAATTGATTTTTATAGTTTTTTGATTGGTATAAAGTGTTTTTAAGCTTATTTAAATTGGTTTTACCTTAAAATATAAGCTGTAAGGAGTTTTTGAGTAGGGGATGGGCGTTAAAATAACCGGAACGATCAGAGCTATATTTTTGCATCTATTAAAGTTTGCTGTATAGTTGATGCCATACAGTCAATTTGAGAGTCTTAATAAAGTTACTTTACTGGACATAAAAATAAATCTGAGGTATCCTTATTAAGGGGATACTTCAGATTTATTTCATCGTGAATAATGTCTAATATTAAAACTGAATTTGATAGAAAATGATAGGAATCAATCCAAATTGTAATCCTCGCTTTATAGTATTAGATTCAGGGTCAAATTTAACTTGTAAGTCGTTTTTGAAGTTGGTGATATTGACTGCTTCTATATATAAGTGATGTGAAATAGTACCTTTGCGGTTGTTGAACCGTAGACCTAGTCGGGTATCTATTCTATTATAGGCACCTAATCTTTCAGCATAAGCATTTTGATTATCTCTGATTTCACGTCCAGCTTGTATTGAAGCTTCCAAATCAATGGGAGTATAAGGGGCTCCCCCACGTCCAGTATATTTTAAATCAATATAAAATATATTTCTTTTTTCTTTCCCTATTTTAAACTCTTTCCCTACTACAGCTTGGATAATGTAACGGATGTCAAATAGTGTACTTCGCCATATTTGGTCACTAGCTTGGTAAAAAGAACGGCTATAAGTAAGCCCAATCAAACCATAGTATCCTTTATTAAAAAATTTTTCGAGTGCTATTTCGGAGCCATAGTTAAATGAAACTCCCTCTGCAACAAGGTTTTTGGTGCGGGGGAAATCAATAAATGCTCCATAATTGATCAGTGAAAAACTAGAAGGGAAATTATTGATGGCAATATTGGTGTTTAGTTGTGTGTAGAGGTTAATTCTTAATGCCCAATATTTTGCTAAATACGCATTATAAGTCAAAACAGCATGATGAGCACGAGTAGCTCCCAGATCTCTGTTGGATTGATTGTAAGATCCATCAGGAAATGGTTGAACATGAAATAAGATAGGGACTGGC
The DNA here is from genome assembly GCA_964404215.1 of uncultured Aureispira sp. Lineage (GTDB taxonomy): Bacteria > Bacteroidota > Bacteroidia > Chitinophagales > Saprospiraceae > Aureispira. Next base: position 37,625 of record CAYOJF010000026.1, read on the forward strand.
TTAGTTTTGCTATGCCAACCATAACCAAAACTAATTTTGTGACGTTTGGCTACATACCAATTAAGCGACAATCGTGGCTCTAATGACCACGAATGACTATTAAGCGACCAATATCGACCATGTACACCTATTATTGCTTGGAATTTAGGCGAAAAACGGTGTCTAAAGGAAGCAAAACCGCCACCAGTAAATAGCCAGCCATCAAAAGCTATATCAAGTAGTTGTCTATCCAAAAAACGATTGTTGATTTGGATTAATTCAGCACTACCGTATACTCCTGTTCGAAAGAGTGTTTTTGCATTTATTTTGTAGTTGAATGTACTCGAAAGATGTGTTCTGTGGAGTGTTTCATCTCTTTGATAAGAGGGCGTAGGAGTGTTGTTGATTACAGTGTCGACACGAGAACTTCTGTCAGTGAAGTAATGAGCAAGGACTGTTTTGAGAGAAGCATTTTGAGCGAGTACTTTACGATTGCTAATGCCTATAAAACTAGAAGCAGTATAAACGTCTCTATTGATGTTTTTATTTACAAATAAAGCACTACTATCACTTTTGCTACCAAAAATTTCAGACTCCGATAATCCACCAACACCAAATATTGTGAATTCTCCTAGGTGTTTAGTGGGAATATTAATTTTGAAATTCAAATCTTGGTAATTCGGAATGCCGCTAGAACTGAATTCTAGTCCAATAAGTTGAAGCAACGAAAAAATACTGTAGCGGTAGGATACCATAAAAGAGGCACCACCTTTTTTGATCGGCCCTTCGATCATTGCTTCTGCTCCAAATAAGCTAATTTGCCCTAGGAATTCAAATTTCTCATTGTTACCTTTTCTTAAATTAATATCAAATACTCCAGAGTAGGAATTGCTAAAATTAGCGGGCATCGCCCCATTTGTAAAATCAGAATTAGCCAGCATATTGATATTGATCATAGGGAAAACTCCACCAGTGTTACCAATAGAAGCAAAGTGATGGGGATTGTCAATGGGAACGCTTTCAATTTGCCAATGAATACCATAGGGGCTATTGCCTCTAGATACGATGTAATTTTGGGTGTCGTCAATAGTAAATAAACCAGGGAAATTGGAGACCATACGAGCAGGATCAGACCAATTTCCTGCATATTTTGTAATCTCTTCTACGTTCAACTTGTGATTACTAACGGCATTCATTTCGTCTACAGCCTCCATTTTGATATTACTAAAACGGCGGATATCTTTTATATTTTTTGTCTTTTGAGCTTCTACCGTTACAAAAGGTGTTTGGACTTCTTCATCTATGGGAATAGTTAATATGGCTTCTTTTCCAGCTACTATTAGATGCGGAACAATAGCCTCATAATAACCTTCTGCAAGTACCCGAAAGCGTTGGTGACCTACAGGTACGTTCTTCAGTTCAAAAGAACCGTCTTCTTTTACTTGAGTAGCAATACGGGGAGAACGATTAAGTAGCTCTATAGCAGCATTGGGAGTGCCATTACCAGAAGCTCTGTCAACAATAAATCCTCTTACTGTCTGACCAGAAGTGCCATCCTGAGCATTAACGAAAGAAGTGAACAGGAGTAGGAGGCTACCTACCAATAGGAAGGGGCGTGGGAATTTCATAGGGTAGTGTTTATTTGAATAGTGATGAGTGTTAGCTATCAGTAGTGTATAGCTAATATAATTAAAATTCACATGTAATTAAAATGTTTTTGTGGTTGAAAATGCTATTTTTTAGTTTTTTATTAGAGGTGATTACGAATAGAGTTGTACAGAGGGGGCGAGATAGATTTTTTTGATTAGTGAGGACACACGAATATACTCCTAGAGTAGGTGTTCTGTGAACACCTACTAAATTGTGCCGCTAGCGGGTGCGGAAATTCGTATCCTAAGCCTGTCCCAACAGACGTAAGGGCTACAAAATTGAGTACTTGACGATGTTTAATCGGAAAAAGATATTTTCGTTTCCCTACGAATTTATTCGTAAGAGCATGTTTAAAATTGTATTTTTCAATAATATGAGTACCATTTTTTTGTCTTTGATCCCCAATTTACTTGGGGGCTAATTGAGACTCATTTTTTGATGAATAGCCTTAGCTATTGAGCAAAAAATAGACGAAAAGTAGTAGAAAAATGGATTTCATATTATGAATTAAGATAAATTTAAACATGCTCTAATAACCTTTATTAGGTTAAATTTATTTTTTGGGATATTTAAATGTGGGATGCATGGGTTGTTGATCTTTTGTATATGTTTTATTGAGAGATATGGAAATAAATATGAGCCATCCCTACCGAAGAGATGGCTCATATTTATTTTGTAATAACGTCTATAGTGTTAAAACTGAATTTGATAGAAAATGATAGGAATTAAACCAAATTGAAGTCCCTTTTGAACTGTATTCGATTCAGGATCAAAAACTACTTGCAAATCATTTTTGAATCGAGCAACATTGAGGGCTTCTAAGTAGATGTGATGAGAGATAGTTCCTTTTAGATTATTAAACCTAAGTCCTAGTCGGACATCTATTCTATTGTAAGCACCCAATCTTTGGGAGTAAGCATTTTGGTTATCTCTAATTTCATAGCCTGCTTGAATAGAAGCATCTAAATCAATAGGAATATAAGGTGTACCTCCTCTGCCGACATATTTGAGATCAATATAAAAGACGTTTCTTTTTTCTTTTCCTATTTTAAATTCTTTTCCGAAGGTTGCTTGGATAATATAGCGGACATCAAATAAAGTACTTCGCCATATTTGGTCACTGGCTTGGTAAAAAGAACGAGCATAAGTGAACCCAGCTAAACCATAATAACCATTATTGAAAAATTTCTCAACGGCAATTTCTGACCCGTAACTAAGGGAAAGTCCATCTGCTACTAGATTAGAAGCATTGGGGAAAGTATGGTAAACTCCATAGTTGATTAAGGAGAAACTAGATGGTCTTTCATGAATCGGAATATTGGTATTGAGTTGTGTATAAAGATTTACTTTTAGTGCCCAAAATTTAGAAATGTAGGCATTATAAGAAAGCACAGCATGATGAGCACGTGTAGAACCTAGGTCTTGATTAGAGGCATTGTAAGATCCATCAGGTCGCTGACTGAGATGGAATAGTACTGGCAAAGGTTGCGTTTTGCTATGCCAACCATAACCAAAACTAATTTTATGTCTTCTGGCAATATACCAGTTGAGTGATAACCTTGGCTCAATAGACCAAGAATTTTTATTGAGCGACCAATATCGACCATGAACGCCCAATATTGCCTGAAATTTGGTAGAAAAGCGATGTCTAAAAGAAGCAAATCCTCCAGCGGTATAGGTTCGTCCATTGAAGGACTCTTCCACTAGTCCTGTCCATAATGAACGGTTGTGAAGCATTACCTGTTCTGTATTACCATATATTCCTGCTCGGAAAAGTGTTTGAGCGTTTATTTTATGATTGAGAGTACTCGTGATATGGGTACGATGGAGTGTCTCGTCCCCTTGATAATAAGGATTAGGGGATTGGGTAATATTGGTATCTAGACGATAGCTTCTGGTATGGAAATAATGAGCAATTACTGTCTTCATAGAAGTGTTTCGATTCAGCATTTTGAGGTTACTTGCTCCTACAACCCCAGAAGTATTGTAAACATCACTATCAATATATTTATTGACAAATATAGCACTACTATCACTTTCGCTACCAAAGATATTGGCATGTGATGTTCCCCCAATACCAAATATGGTAAACTCACCTGCATTTTTGGTTGGAATGTTAATCTTAAAATTGATATCCTGATAATCAGGACTCCCACTAGAACTAAAATCTACTCCAAGCAACTTTAGTAAATTGAAAATGCCATAACGATATGAAACCATAAAAGAGGCACCACCTTTTTTGATGGGACCTTCTAGCATAGCTTCAGCTCCATACAGGCTAAACTGACCTAGAAATTCAAATTTTTGATTATTACCTTTCCTTAAGTTAATATCAAATACACCAGAATAAGAATTGCCAAAGTTAGCAGGCATTGCTCCGTTGACAAAGTCAGAGTTATCTAACATATTGATATTGAGCAAAGGCAGAACTCCACCTGTATTGCTGAGAGAAGCAAAGTGTTGTGGATTATCAACAGGAACCCCTTCGATTTCCCAACGAATGCCATAAGGGCTATTACCTCTCGAAACAATATAGTTTTGGGTGTCGTCAATGGTGAATAAACCAGGTAAATTAGAAACCATACGAGCTGGATCAACCCAATTCCCGGCATATTTAGTGATTTCTTCTACATTGATCTTATGATTACTAACAGCATTCATCTCGTCAACTGCTTCCATTTTGACATTGCTAAATCGACGAATATCTCTTGTGTTTTTTTTCTTCTTGGCATTGACTGTTATCAGAGGGGTCTTAATTTCTTCTTCTAATGATATCGTTAATACGGCTTCTTTTCCAGCTACAATCAGTTGAGGTATCACTGTTTCGTAATACCCTTCGGCTACTACTCTAAATCGCTGATGCCCAATAGGAATATTTTTGAGGTTGAAAGATCCATCTTCAGCGGTCTGTACTGCTATTCGAGGAGATCGATTAAGCAATTCTATAGCAGCATCTGCAATACCATTACCTGAAGCTCTGTCTACAATAATTCCTCTTACTTTTTGACCAGAGAAAGTACTTTGTGCAAAAGAAAAAGGAGAGAGAGAGAGCAAGAAAAATCCTACTAATAAGAGTAAATGTATAGATTTCATAAAAAATATTTGTGAATGATAGACAAAAGCACTTTTGTTTTTCATGTATCTGTAGACTTTTATCTATTGAATATGGCGAATATAAATAAATTATGATATATCCTATAGGTATTTTTTTATTTTAGTTAACGTTTTTTAATAGTTTTTTTATTGGGAAAAAAGTTGTCTGTTTGTTTAAATAAATGGTATGAACTAGTAGTATAGTTTTGGGGAATGTTTTTTTATGTTGTTGAATGCTCTCTAATAGCACTGCATATTTGTATCATAAGTTAAGTAAGTCACACTTGTCGAATACACTACTTAGACTCCTAAAACCTAAGTAGAAGAACACTATTCTAAAAGAAAATAAAACCAAACCTATGATTCGTTATTTAATATGGATAGCCCTACTACTAGGTAGTACTGCTATCAGCCAAGCACAGACAACAGGAGATATACAAGGAGTAATTATGGACAAGGAACTAGATGAACCCTTAGCTTTTGCTAATGTTGTCCTAGTTCAAGAGGAGCTACAAGTATATCAGACAGTTTCTGATTTTAATGGAAACTATAATTTCTCAAATGTTGATGTAGGACAATACGAATTAATAATATCTTATGTAGGCTATCCTGATTATATAGAAAAAGGCATTTATGTTGCTTCTGGACAGCTTTTACGCAAGAATATTACGATGGCAGAAAAAGGGATTACAATAGGTAAAGAGGTAGTAGTGACAGCTGATGATGGTAATAAATGTTGTGGACCATTGTGTTGTGGAATCGTACCTATTCATCATATAACTGGAGATGAAATTGATAAAAATACAGAAGGAGACCTTAAATCAATTGTAGCTTCTACCGCCTTGGTTAATAGTCAAGATGTGGGAGAAGAGCTAGATGGGTTGGGCCGCTCTTCAGGCAATATTGTTTATGTAGATAATATCCCGACTTCTATTGAGTCGATCAATCCATTAGATATAGAGAGCATTAGTGTTATCACGACAGGGGTACCTGCTCGATTTGGTAACTCTACAGGGTTTATTGCCAATATTGTGACCAAAGGACCTAGCCGTAAGTTTAGAGGAGGAGTACAGCTAGAAAGTTCTCAATTCTTAGATAATTTTGGAGAAAATAGAGCCAATATTTACCTATCAGGACCTTTGATTACTAGAGTGATGACCAATGATGTAGATGGTCAACCAATTATGAAAGATGGTAAAGCAGTAAGAAGACCTATTTTGGGCTATCGTTTTAGTGGAACGTATTTTACAACACTAGATAACCGTCCTTCTGCCTTAGGTACTTTTCGATTGAGAGAAGACAAAAGACAAGAAATATTAGCGACGCCACTTATTGCGAATCCAAGTGGTAGTGGTTACGTGCCTTCGACAGATTTTATTACTGCCAATGATTTGGAACAAACAAATGTTCGTTCTAATGCTCGTAGTTCTTTTGGACAATATGCTGCTAAGCTAGATTTCAAGCCTAATGATGAAATATTTCTGAGTGTAGGTAGCCAAGGTCAATTCAATTGGGGTAATGCTGCTAGTGTTAGCAATCAGTTGCTCAATTATGATTTTAATCCTAATCAGCAGTCTAGTGTGTGGAGTGCTTCTGCTAGGTTACGTCATACAATAGCGAGTACGAAACCTGGAAACCAAGAAGAAGGAAAGATGCACCAGACTTTTCAGAATTTTAGTTACGAACTACAAGGAGATTATACCGAAACCAATTTTTCTACAGAGGATCCTCGTCACAAAGATAATTTTTGGAATTATGGATATGTAGGTAAATTTTATGAGAGTCGTCGTCCAGTAATAGGAGCAGTAGATTCGGTCGCTATTCTGAATACAAATCAAGATACGGTTGGATGGGATGTTAATCTGGGGCATCAGGCTTTTTTCAACTCTTTTGACCGCTATGAAGCGAATAATGATATTAATCCAGGATTGGCTGCTTACAATCAGCACATTGGACAGCCTATTGGTTTTGAGAGTATAGGAGGATTTGATGCTAATAGACCAGGTTCTATTAATGAAATGGAAATTATCAATGGACTGAATACAGGAGGACGTACTACTGTCAATGGTTTGTTTAATGCTCCTCATTTGAATGGAAGTAGTTATCAGAAGACACAAACTTCGCAAATCAGAGCCAATATAACTACTTATTTTGATTTGGTAATGAACCAAAAATCAGGAAACCCTATTCGCCATAAGATAGAAATGGGAGGTTTGTTTGAGCAACGTATTGAGCGTAGTTACAGTATGGATCCATTTAGTTTGTGGAATTTGGCTTACCAGTCTACTAATGCTCATATTTCTAATGCAACAGATGTGACAAAAGCAACAGGAGAGGTTTACTATGATCCTAATACACAACGTCAATATGATTTGTACGAAGCTTTAATCCGTACAGATGATGAAGGTAATGAAGTAGCGATGACTACTTTTGGTGCTAATTTGCGTGAAGCAATGGGCATAGAGAAGAAAGATTGGGTTAGCGTACACGAAATGACTCCTGATCAGATGGATTTAGCATGGTTTTCTCCTACTACTTTGATTACAGGCAGACAGCGTGTACTTTCTTATTATGGATATGATTACTTGGGTAACAAAACAGGAACAAATACGACTTTCAATGAATTTTTTACAGCAGAAGACGCTAATGGTAACAAAACAAGACCTATTGCACCTAACAATCCTATTTATACTGCGGGGTATATTCAAGACCAATTTACCTACAAAGATGTTATCTGTCGTTTTGGGGTTAGGGTTGATAATTATGATGCGAATACTAGCGTAATGAAAGATCCTTATTCTATCACAGGATACGAAACAGTAGCAGAGTTTGAGTCTAATAACTCTTTGTATGACGCGGGTCAAGGAACAGAATATAACCGCCCTAGCAATATAGGAGACGATTATGCAGTCTATGTGAGTAGCAATTCTTCAGATGCTAGTGTGGTGGGGTATCGTAATAACGAACAATGGTATAATGCACAAGGATTACCAGTAAATACACCATCTGCTTTAGGGGCTAATTTTGTTCCTGCTCTGAAAGGTTTTGGAACAGCACAGATTGATCCACAAGGAAATGAATATCGCCCACAGGATGCTTTTGAAGATTATGTCCCTACATTGGTGGTGATGCCTCGCATTTCTTTTGCTTTTCCGATTAATGAAACCTCTAGTTTTTATGCAAGCTATGATGTGTTGGCTCAACGTCCTCCCGTAGGAGCTTTTGCTACCCCTTATGATTATTACAATTTTAGAGAAATTACGAGTGGTGGTGGTGTTATCAATAATCCTAACTTACGTCCTGAACGTACCGTAAACTACGAAGTAGGATACAAGCAGGCTGTTGGTAGAAATGCTAAAATGAAAGTATCATTATTATACCGAGAAGATAGAGATATGATACAGTTGAGACAGTATATTAATGCCTACCCAACTACTTATACTACTTATGGGAATGATGATTTTGCTACTATGAAAGCTTTTACATTAGAGTATGAAACTCGTCGTGTCAAAAATTTCAAATTGAGAGCAAACTATGTCTTGCAATTTGCAGAAGGAACAGGATCTAATCCAACTTCTTCAGCAGGTGTAGCGGCTAGAGAGTTGAAAAATGTATTTGCCGTAGATTCGGACCAAAGACATACTTTATATGCTTTATTGGATTATCGTTTTGGTAGTGGCGAAAAGTATAATGGTCCTAAAATTGGGCGTGTTGATGTACTTGCTAATGCAGGTTTGTCTATGACGGTCAATGCTAACTCTGGACGTCCTTACACACGTCGTTCTATTCCTGGTGGAATCGGAACTAGTTTTTCAGATAGAATCACAGAAGGTAGTATAAACGGAGCTAGAATGCCTTGGAATGTACGAGTGAGTTTACGTTTGGATAAAGATTTTGTTATTGGTAAGAAAACTAAAAACCCAATTCGCCTAAATGTATACCTCCGTGTACAAAACTTATTCAATACACAGAATGTACTCAATGTATATTCTACAACAGGTTCTCCTGTAGATGATGGATTTTTGACAGCAGCTAACAGTCCAGGGAGTGGATTTGCAGCGACACAACCAGAATCTTATGAACTACTATATGATTTGAGAGCAAACAACCCTTACAATATCTCTAGACCTAGACGTATTTTCTTAGGAGCTAGTTTCAGGTTCTAAGTCACCTCTTATTTATGTTTGTTTGAAATAGTTATTGGGTAAAATGCCGTCTTACAGTTTGTTTTGTAGGGCGGTATTTTTTTGTGTTCTCCCAAAATTAAAATAAGCCTCTTACATGAAATGTAGGAGGCTTATTCTTTATACTTTTAGTAGAATGATGTCTATACCTTTAGACATGTTTTTAGATTGTCTTATTGTCTGTAGTTGACTCTCCAAATTCAGAATCAAAATCATCAAATTCATCTACAGCATTTTCTTGAGCTTTATAGATGTTATTCATCATAGTGATGATGGTTTTGAGACTATTGACATCAGCTTTTTTTGTTTTTAGGCTACTAGTCATATTATTGCCTTTGGCACTAAATGTAAGAGAACGAAGTTCTTCCATTTGGATAGGACTCAATTCACTAGGGTCTCTACCAATAAGCATGGCGATTTGATCCTTATTGCTTTGGATACTTTCGAAATCAAGGTACATCCCTAACCAACCAGTAGTAATATCTTTGACAATATTATTGTCTTGACCACCCTTGATAGCTTTGGCTAGTAGTGCTTCATTGGTAGAAGCGATAAGCAGGTCATCTGTCATTTTTAGAGTATATCCGACGGCCTTTCCTGTTGGATCCATTTCGTTTTTAGCCGTCCAGCTCCAAGTAGCTCCTTTTTTCTCTACTCCTAATTTGAATAAGGCATTTTCTACAAGGGATTTGTCTTTGATTCCAATCGCAAACAAGACTGCGGCACTACCTGTCTCTGTAGCATATAGACCGACAGAGAGATCACCAGCTAGTGACTGTTCTATTTGAGGAAGTGTTAATCCAACTGATTTTTCTGTTTGAGGATTTGCCATTGGGATTAATCCACGAGGAGTCATGAAGCTTAGAATTCCTTTCAGATCTAATCCCATATTCATATTGAGCAATAGATTTTCTTTAGGAAAAACATCAGAATAGTCTGTTGTGATATTGTCTGCTAACCAATTACCTAGATTATCTTTTAAATTTGGGTTAAGCTCTGTTGTTGCTTTCATATTGGCGGTACCATCTTCAAAAGTGTAGTGATAAGTTAGGTAGTTGTCATTCAAATCTTGTTTTGATATCTGAGCAAACGAAATACCTATTTCTGAATTTGGAATTAGTTTTAGCAGTGGTAACCAGTTAGTACTGTTATTCCATACCAAAATATCACTATTGGTATTGTATTGTTTGGCGAAGTTAGAGTTTTCTTTTAGTCCTTCTCCACTAGGATTTAGAATACTATTGATAGTGGCTTCATCAGGATTTTCTAATAATGCTCCTTTAGTAGCATTGAAGACTAAGGTTTGGTTTGAGCCTAAAGGCATCATTTGGTAGCTCCCTTTGTCTTGTAGTGGATTGTCTGTTGTCATTGCTGCCAGTGCTTTTTTCATTTTTTCTTGGTCAGCAATAGGAAAGATGAGTTGATTACTGAAAGTATTGTTTTCTCCTGCAACAGTTATGTAAGCAATTTCTCCATTGATATGGATACCTGATTTAGCTGGATCTTTTATGATCTCCAGCAATACTGGATTGTTTTTGATGGAATTTTTTGCCCAGTTGGCAAAAAATTCCATTTCTGTTACCGCACTATAATCGGCTTTGTCTAATAACTTTTTGATATTGAATATAGTAGCATTAGTAGCCTTGGGGCTAATAGAGGACGTTACACTCACAAAACTGTTAGGAGAAGGCATTTGCTCTACTTGAGGAGTCGGCTCGTTACAAGCACTAAATATTAGCAAAAAGCTACACAGCATCGGCAAAAGAAATAAATTTGTTATTTTTGACATGGATATTTTTATAAATAAATTAAAATATAGTTTATGTGAAATCGAGAACAGCAAAAGTGGCTTTAGAGTAGACTTTTGATAGATGTTCTGCAGAACAAATTTAAGCTATTCAAATAAAAAACTAAATAATAATTCGATGAAAGCATTTTTTTATTCTACTATTAGTATAATATTATTAGGGCTATTTAGTTGTGGTGGTGATACTGGAGCTACAGAAGATTTGGCGATTTTGAATACGGATTCGGGCGAAAGCCACTGTTATATGTACACAGAACGAGGCTATCAGCAGGTATTCAAAATTAATATCAAAGGGAATGAATTAGAGGGAATTGGAAATTTTACGGATCAGAAACAATATATTGGATTTGAAACTACTGTGACAGGGACAGTGGATGGAAGCACTGCTAAGGTTACTATTGTAGCAACACAACGACAAGAAAAAGGCAGTCAGAATACGATTTACGAAACTTGGAATTTTGTGAAAGGTGGGATAGAAGTAGCGAATAAAAATGTGCTGGGGGCTACAAAAAAAGGGGTATATCGTAAAATTAATTGTGATGGAGAATCTCAAGACAGTACGCTGTATGAGTATTTTGGAGCTTTTTTTGAGGGGCATGCTGTAGTTAGTAAATATGGTCGATATGGTTTGATTGATGAAGATCAAAATATTAAAATTCCTATAGAATATGCCGATTTGGGTATTCCTAATGAAGGAAGCATTTGGTTTTATGATGATATACTAGGGCGTAAAGGAATTATGAACTTAGAAGGAGATATTATTATAGCGGCTCAATATGAAGAAGTCAATCATTATAATGAAGGACTAGCTGCTTTTTTGACTAGTGAAGGAAAGTGGGGGTTTTTAGATAGAGAGGGTATGGTTGCTATTGAGCCAATATTCAAAGAAATCAATCTTTTCGAACCGGATCCTTCTCGCCAACCTTTTAATGAGGGATTAGCCAACGTACAAATGGAAAACGGAAAATGGAATTATATTGATAAAGAGGGGAATGTTGTCATACAAGGGGACTTTACTTTTGCTAAACAATTCGAAAATGGTCGTGCAGAAGTAATTAAGGGCCCAATCCATTACAGCATTGATAAAAAAGGAAATTGTGTAGAAAATTGTGACCAATTGCTCTAAACTAACGTATTAATAATAAGCATATCTATTCAAACTAATAAATTATAAATAATATGAGACTAAAAATAATTTTACCTCTTGTCGCATCTAGCACTATTGCTTATGCTCAACCTCCTGCAGGGCATGGTGAAAATCTAGTGCCTAATCCAGGGTTTGAAGAGCTGGTAGGAAAAGCCCCTAAGGATGATATTGATGGATCTGCTGTCTTTAGATACAACTGTGTAGACTGGAAAAGCCCTACACAATCTACGCCTGATATAAAAATTGTATTTCCACAACAAGTGAAAAAGGCAAAACAGTATCATGATGTCAAGATTGATGCTCCTCACTCTGGGTATAAGATGGCTGCTATATTGACACACAATCCAGGGTCAGAACGTAGTGATACTTATCGAGAATATATGCAGGTGAAACTTAAACAACCCTTAATCGAAGGGAAGGAGTATTATTGCGAATTTTGGGCAATGAGAGCACGTCAAGCTAAGTTTATATCCAATAATTTGGGAGTGGTGCTGTCTCCTACACCACTGGAAGGGAATAAATGGGATCCATTGACAGATGTTCCACCTACTTATAACGTAGACGGGTTAATCAATAAAGATGGTAGACAATGGGAGCGTATTTCTTTTACTTTCACTGCCGCTAACAGATCCCAATTTTTGATTATTGGTAATTTTCATGACAATGAAAAAACAAAATTAGTTGTCGCTAAAGATGTACCTAAATTGATTAGTGCTAATGATGAACAAGCATTTGAAAACTCTTACTATATGATTGATGATGTAATGCTTTGTTTGACACAAGCATTGCCAGAGGAGCCAGAACCAGCATTAGAGCCAGAACCAATGCCAGAACCAGAACCAGAGCCAATTCCAGAACCTCAAATGCCAGAGCCTAAAGTAGGAGAGAAAATCCAATTGGATCGCGTATTTTTCGAGACTGCCAAATGGGGACTATTGGAGGAATCTAACGAGCAGTTGGACGAATTAGTCAAATTGATGAATGATTATCCTCAAATGGAGGTTGAAATTCATGGTCATACAGATAGCCGTGGTAGTAGTAGTTATAATCAAAAGTTATCTGAAAATCGTACTAAATCTGTTTATCAGTATCTAGTCGATCAAGGTATAGACTCTGATAGAATGAAATATATTGGTTATGGGGAAGCAAAGCCTATAGAAGATAATATGACCGCTTCGGGGCGTCAGATGAATCGTCGAGTAGAGTTTGTAGTCGTCAAAATCAAGGATGGTGTAGAGGTAGAACAAAACAACGAAGTGAAACCTTATACGGATAAGAGTTAAGTAATATAGCTTTACTCAAAAAGCCCTAAGAATAATACATTCTTAGGGCTTTTTGGGTACTATGGGATAGGAGGACGTTTATTTTGCCATATATAACTGAGCGTATTTCGCAATATACTTGCCCAAAATATCAAATTCCAGATTGATTCGATCACCAATTTTCATATCTCTGAAAATAGTATTCTCGTAGGTGTAAGGAATAATGGCAACGCTAAATTTGTTCTCTATAGGATCTACTACTGTCAGACTCGTCCCATTGACACAGACAGAGCCCTTATCTACGAGTAGATGTTCAGGAGTTACTTCATATTCAAAGGTGAAATACCAACTACCATCTACTTCTTTGATGTCCGTGCAGATGCCCGTTTTGTCCACATGTCCCTGTACAATATGTCCATCCAGACGAGCATTGTGTTGCATCGCACGCTCTAGATTAACGGCTGTATTAGTTTTCCAGTCACCTAGGTTGGTCTTTAGCATTGTTTCTTCTATAGCTGTTACGGTATAGGTGATATCTGTTTTTTTGACTACTGTCAGACATACGCCATTATGAGCGACACTTTCGTCAATATTCAACTCAGCTGCCATAGCTGCTTGTATCGTAAAATGAAAGTTAGTCCCTTCTTGTTCGATTTGGGTAATGATGCCCATTTCTTTTATGATTCCTGTAAACATGTTTTTTTTGTTGAATTGTTTGTTGTTGTTTTTGCTAATTATGGGTGGTTGTTTTTGTTGAATTGTTGAATTGTTGAATTGTTGAATCGTTGATTTTTCTAATTAGGAGTGGCTATTTTTGTTGAATTGTTGATTTTTCTGTTGTGAGTGATTACTTTTGTTGAATTAAAATTAAAATCTAAAACTCTAACCTCTAACTATCTAACTTCTGATACCTTCCATCTACTTCAAAATCTTGCTACCTGCTACTTCATACTAACTCCCCTAATATAAAAACTCTAACATCTAACTATCTTACCTCTATTAGTCTAAAAAGATCCTCCACTACTTCATACTTACTACTGACTTCCTCATCCATAATAAGCCATTTTATCCCATCCATCGCAATAATAAGCTTTTATCTCTCATTAGAATTTGATTATCCAATAAATGTTCAATGGTTTGGAGTACTTTTTCTTTTTGGACTGCCTCAAACTCATCGACCAATGAACGTAGATCAAGAGGATTTTTTTTGAGCAGGTATTCTACTTTTTGCTTGATGGAGTAGTATTCTTGATGTTTGACGTATTTTTCATGTCTCCCCAGACAGACATCACATTGCCCACATTTATCGGCTCCTTTTTCGTCAAAATAATCCAACAAAAGTTGACTGCGACACTGCATAGTTTCGGCATAATAAACGGCTTTATTCATACGAAACAAATGTCTTTTTTGGAGGAAACGATATCGTTCTTGATTGATTACAACAGATTCGCTAGGAAGGCGTTCGAGTAGAAAGGTCAGTTGAGGGCTATCGGTTTGCCCCTTGTAGGCTATGATACCGTCCTGATGTAGTTTAGTGAGTAATTCTACTAATTTTTCTCTGCGAATGTGCAGGAATTTGGCCAATTGACTTTCCCTGATATTGACGGGGTGATTGAATGCTCCTTGAAAAGACCGTAAAATAACTTTGATAAGCTTTTCCATTTTCGGACTTTTGAGCAAATAGTCATAGAGGTTCTCTTTTTTGAGCAATATTTGGAGCGTAGAAGGAATGAAGACATTATCTGATAAATCAATATAGGCCTCTTGAGTTAGTATCTTGAGAGCATTGAGTGTTTCAATAGGTTTGAAGTTATAAGTCTTGCAAAAAGTAACCAAATCAAAATCAAAGGTTTGCCATTGTCCTCCTCCTACAGCTAGTTGGTAATAACTCCCTAAAGCTTGGTAGACTCGTTTTATCAACGGAATAGGAGGAAAGGCTTGTTCGTATTGCTGTTCTAGTTTAATCTTGTCAGTTTGGTTGTAGAGCAATGTAGCAAATGCTTTATTTCCATCTCGTCCACCTCTTCCAGCTTCTTGAAAATAAGCCTCTAGATTATCAGGCAAAGTCAAATGAACCACTACACGGACATCGGGCTTGTCTATACCCATCCCAAAAGCATTGGTAGCTACCATAATACGGATTTTATCATTGATCCAGTCTTCTTGTATTTGCTCTCGTTCGGCATTGGGACGACCAGCATGATAGTAATCAGCAGAAATTTTGTTTTGGTTGAGATAATACGCAATTTCTTTAGTTAGTCTTCTATTCATGACATAGACAACGCCAGAGCCTTTTATCTTGGTTAATATTTCCAGTAGTTTAGCTTTTTTATTTTCTTCATAGAGTACTACATAGGCTAAATTAGAGCGGCTAAAGCTTTTTTGGAAAACCTGAGCAGTAGACCCAAAGACTAGCTTTTCTTGTATATCTTTTACTACTGGAGCAGTGGCTGTAGCGGTGAGTGCAATAATAGGAGTCTTGGGAAGCAAAGGACGTATAGTTGCGATCTCTAGGTAGGAGGGACGAAAGTCATACCCCCACTGAGAAATACAGTGTGCTTCATCTATGGCTAGTAGACAAACGTTCATTTTTTTGAGCCGTTCCAGCACAATTTCACTTTGTAGTCGCTCTGGCGATAAGTACAAAAATTTAACATTCCCATGAACACAATTATCTAGAATACGATCAATATCTTTGTATTTTAATCCAGAATAGATAGCTTGAGCATTAACGCCTATTTTTTGTAAATTTTTGACTTGATCTTTCATCAATGCAATCAAGGGCGAAATGACAACACAAATGCCATCCATGCAAAGAGCAGGCACCTGAAAGCAAACAGATTTACCACCACCAGTAGGCAATAGAGCCAGTGTATCGTGACCAGCTAAAGCAGACTGGACGATATCAAGTTGTAGGGGACGAAAATCATCGTATCCCCAGTATTTTTTTAGAATTTGATGTGGTGTCAAAC
>CAYOJF010000027.1:0-52949 GCA_964404215.1 uncultured Aureispira sp.
CAATAGCCTCCTCCTAAGAACAATACTATTATTGAAAAATATTTACTTAGTTTATTAGAATTCATATTTACTCTCGCATTTTCTATACCACCCCACAATTGGCTTATTCATGAGGCAGATCACCTTTGACTGCTCGTAACTCTTCTTCTCTAAGAATCGAATCAATTCTCATCATTTCTTTTTCTTGTTTTATCAATTCAGATCTACTCCTTCCTTTCTCTGTCAATCCAAGAATTGAGTAATAACTATTACTATGTTTTCTACCTGACACACAAATATTATATTTCTCACAAAAAAGAAAACCTTTTAACTCTATTTTCACACATGGCATCGCTATTACTCTTTCAGAATATTTTTCATAAAAACAATCAAAAAAATGACTATAGTTAGTTTCTAGAGAATCATAATACATGAATGTGTTTATCACTCTTATACTTTCTATTAAAGTACTATCAGTTATTATATCATTGTGATTTTCACAAAGTGCTTTTACTTTCCTATCAAAGGTATCCAAAGGAATAATAAGCCCTCTGATGACCTGAACATTGGAACCATTACAGGATGTCGAAAAAAAGATTATTGCTAGTATTAAATTTTTTTTAAAATTATTCATCTGTACGCAATTTTATATTTGATACCTGAGTATAGGATAAAATATTAGACGACATTCACCAAGCAAGTTGAGAAAAGACACTGCTATTTAAAAGTAGCTGCAATAGGACCTAAATGGCATCACTTTCTCTACATATCCCACATTTCTATTTTTTCGACCTCAACATTCCCCTCTTTCAAAGAAAAGTAACAATTTATTACATTACCCCCTCTTTCTCTGAGTAATACTAGCTTATAGTCATTGTTAGCAATCTTAATACACTTGAAAACGTCAAATCTATCTTCTTTTGCAGGATAGCCAGCTGGACGTCCTCTGATACTATCATATTTTTCTGTGTACGGAGATGATTTCATTAGTATTACCTCCTTGTTTAACAGATTAAAAGTACATTCTTCAAAAGTATTTGTAGTATCTACGATATAGATTGTTTCCAAAAGTTCTCTATCCAAATAACAATTGGAAATAATTTTTTCTGATTGTAATATCGTTTCTAATACATCACACGGCATGCTAGAATTACTTGATAATAACTGTGAGAGTATACTTCCGATTATCAATACTCCTGTAAAAAGCTTTATAGTCTTTTTGTATTCATTAATTCATCTACTATTTGATTGATTTTTGTAATACTCTGTCTTTCATTAATAGCACTAAATTAAGCGGATTCATAATTAATTTTAAAGAAATATTTTCCTTCCAAATTGCTCTCATAAAGGATAGAGGTAGATTATGAGCCTGCAAGATACAGAACATCTAGTGCCCATAACTAGCAATAATGGCTTTAATCTCTCTAGTACTCTAGCGAAGGTCTATTTCTGAGGAAGATTACATTTTCTAACATTTAGTAAAAGTTCTTTTCCAATATTCCATAGTTTTCTGTTCAAGAAGAAATTTAGGCATGACATCATATTCTCTAATAATCTTCCCACTTATGTTTATACAGTCTTCAATAATATAAAAATTGGCTTCCGATTTATGAAGTTTAGAAAAGCCCATATAATATCCATTTCTGTTATAACCTAAAAAAGATAGACTCCTACCATTATAAGTTTCATTAAAAAAAATAGTGCAAGTGAAATTTATTTTGTTTTTACTAGTAAAAACCAATATATATGATTCTTCTTCTATCAAGCTGTGATTTTTTATCACTGAAGGGTTTAGTATTCCGTCTTCCTTCAATTCTGAAATTATACTTTTTCCCCTATAATCATTAGTAAAAATATACACACTATCCCAATTATCCTTAGTAAGGCTTTGTAAGCTTACTAAGCTAGTTAAATTGATGGAATCAATTGTCTGGCTTTTTTTAGCTATTTCTTGCAAGAAAGACTCTTTTAAAAAAGTATATTCCCTAGAGTTACATCCTACCAAAACAAGTAGCCACAACCAATAAAAAACATTTATTTTCATGTATTTAAAATCATTTGTCTTGGTTCTAATTATATAAAAAAATGAATAATTTGGTTTAGAGCTAGTACTCTACTCCCTAGGAAAGTCATCCTATCTAGCCTTTTCGCAACCAATAGTAATCAACCTAAGTATTCTTTTATTCTTTGTCCTAAGTGCGTTCTCATAATACCATTGATTATTTGAATTAATGATGAAGTATTGTATATCTTCTCCTTTATGAAGAATACAGAGTAATCTAGCGTCACAATTTCCCCAATAGTCTTTTGATACACCCTCTTTTACCCTTAGTTTCGATACTATACATTCTACTCTACGCAAGATTCTCCTTTTTAATATTTTGCAGTAAGAGCTCTCAATCTCCTTTTCTATTAAATATTCAGGTGTTATTGCAAAGTAATACTTAGAATTAGGAGGTAAAGAATAAACTTCTATACTATCAAGTTGAGAAAACGAAATAAAAGGGAATGATATAAGGTATAAGCTTATTCTAAACCTAAAAAAAATATTCATATCATTATGATTCTATATCATTTCTTTTTGCTACAATATAGATAGAGCCTAGTTTCCTGTTTGTGGATAAGGTATATTCCTTTCTCAAGGTTATTACCATTTTCATATATAATTTAGCAAGAGTATTCCCTCCTTATCATTTTACTTCCCGTTAAAGAAAGCCAAAACGGTAGCACCCTACTCCAATATCAAAAAGGTAGTTCGACGATTGGTTTGGTGCTGTTCGGGAGTACACTCATTACACTTACAGTCATCGGCTAGCTTGCTCTCTCCATATCCCTTAGCAGTAAGGCGATCCGCATTAATCTCTTTCTGAATAAGATACTGAACAGCAGATTCGGCTCTACGCTGTGAAAGGCGTTCATTGTAGCTCGTTTGTCCTTGACAATCCGTATGAGAAGAAAGCTGGATATTTAGGGTGGGATTAGTTTGTAGTAACAAGACCAATGAATCTAAGGTAGGTTTAGCATCTTCCCTAATATCTGCCTTATCCAAATCATAATAGATATTCTCGAGTACAATCTCTTGATTAGTAATGATTTTGGTTAGTGCCATTTCCACTTTCAGTGTAGTATCTGGATTAGATTCTGTCAGTACAATGCCTTTAGTAGATAGTGTCGCTGTCTCTGTAAAATAGCCTTGTTTGGTCGCCTTCAGAGAATAATCCCTATCTGCTTTGAGCGTACCATAGAAAGACCCATCTATATCAGAACCAACCGTATAAACCGTATCTTCCGAACTAATTTGAATAGAAACTCCCATCAGATTTTGGTATCCAGTTACCGTACTATTTGGGTTAGTAGGTTCAGCCAAAAGACGCTCTTTTGCCAAACCTTCTAAATTAATTACAAAAACAATCTGAGGGGTATCTTGTTGCGGAACGACAGGCTCTATGATTGGTTCTTTGGCAAAACGGTAAATATCATCACTTCCTTTTCCGCCTATTCTATTCGATGCAAAATAGCCAATCTGCTCGATTCCTTCTTGCCTATTTCCTTCTCTATCAATGATAAAACCAAAATCATCTCCGCCCGAATTGATTGGAGCTTTTAAGTTTTGAGGGCGTTGCCAGCGTTGTGCCTTTTTTTCGACTCTAAATATATCTAGTCCTCCCATTCCGACATGTCCATCTGACGAAAAATAAAGGGTATCCTTGTCCATAAAAGGAAAAACATCATTCCCCTTTGTATTGATACTATTCCCCATATTGATAGGTTCTGACCATTCAGTATCTGTTCCATCTATTTTGATACTGTAATACAAATCATACCCTCCAAAGCCTTCTTCAGGATTACTCGCAAAAATCAGTAAATTACCATCTTCGGATATCGTCGGGTGCATATAGTTTTGAGCCTTAGGCCCCAGCGTGATTTGTACAGGAGTTGACCAGTTACCTGCCGCATCTATCTTACTATACATGATTTTACAATAATCAAACTTAGCTTTAGAGTCGCTACCACATTCTGTAAAGAAAACAGCTTTCTTATCTGTAGTAAAAACCAAATTTCCTTGATGGTAAGCATCATCTAATTTCTCCTGTTCAAAAGAAGTCACCGTATTGGATTCAATATCGAGTAGATACAAATCAAAAAACTTCTCTCCTGTCCATTTGTAATCTTCTTTTTCGTCCTCTTCTACCCTATCAGAAGAAATAATCAATTGGTTGGGACCATAAACAACAGGCGAAAAGTCTGTAGCAGTATTATTGGTCGCCAATGAGCTCACTTTGTATTCAGAGCTATCTGCCTCTTTGAGCCAACGCTGAGCAGCATCACAAGCATACATTTGCTCTCGATACATTCGAGCATCTCCTGCATAACGTCCAGCACTGCGAAAAGCCTGTTTTGCTTCAGGATAATCCTGTAATTGCAACAACATTTCTGCATACTTCAAATCCGTATCCTTACCATATCTATTTTCCTGAGCCTTGCGGTACCAATCAGAAGCATTTTGTGGATCATTGACCTTGCGATAAGACTCTGCCAATTGGTAGGCAATACGCCCTTTCTCATTAATATCTTTCTCTTTCTTATACTCTTTTTCAAACATAGGAATCGCCACTGCAAACTGCTTGCGTTCGTAAGCGGTTTTGCCATCTGTGATACGTTCTGTATAGGTACAGCTCTGAAAAATAAATGAAATAGTTGCTATGATTAGAAATAAGGTAGTGTGCTTCATACTTAGGATTTGTATTTTTCTTTCATGATCTGCCCCAACTCTTGTGCCAAAGGGTCTTTGGAGGTAGACAAGCCCGTTATTATGTTTTGTTGTTCTGTTGGTGTACGGTTTTGACTTAATTTCTCTTTCGCTTGCCAATCAGTTATCTTAATCTTGAAGGCTATCACTCCTCTTAACAGTTTTTGTATGTAAGAAGTTGTTCGTTGCTCCCACTGTTCCAGATATTTTTCATCAAAAAATTGAATACTCTTTTCCATCAAATTCAAGACCGCACTTTCTTCCGTTATTAGTTCTGCTTGACCACTCAAATGTACCGCTACATAATTCCAAGTAGGTACACTTTCTCTTGTATAATACTCTGGTGAGATATACGCATGAGGTTCCGAAAAAATAACTAATGCTGTTCTATCCTTAAGTGCTTGAGCTTGCGGATTAGCTTTTGAAAGATGACTCCACAGGTAATAATCCTCGCCTTCTTGCTCGATCAAAAAAGGTAAATGAGTCGCAGAGGGGATGGATTCACCATTGGTGAGTAATAGACCAAAAGGATATTGCTGTACAAATTGCATGGCTAATATTTTATCCTTTTGCTCAAAATGAGGTGGTAAGTACATAATGGAAAAATTACATCATTTTACTTCGCTTGACCAAGTAGGGGGTCAACACTTGCTGAAAACCTTCATTAATATCGGCTTCCACAAAATCAATTTTATATTGAAGACACTTTGTCCTAAGCTGTTCTTTATATTTCCGAACTTGTTCTTTGTAATACTCTTTTACTTGATTGGACTGTACACGTACTTTTTCGCCTGTTTCAATATCAATAAACACATAAGGGCGATTTTCAAACTCAAAGTCTTCTTCGTAACGTTTATCTGTCACATGAAATAAAATAACTTCATGCTTATTGTATTTCAAATGTTGCAATGCAGCAAAAATTTCTTCTGCATCTTCTGACTGATCAAACATATCACTAAAGATCATGACTAAAGAGCGTTTATGAACTGCCTCTGCTATTTTGTGTAAAGAATCTGCCGTAGCCGTCGTTGTATTTCGTGTGGGATTGTCTAGCAATTGATCCAGATGAGCCATTACCATATTGTAATGTTTGGTACTCGAACGTGCTCGTGTGTGCTTCTGCAAATCGGTATCAAAGGTACTCAAACCAAAGGCATCTCGTTGTTTTTTCAGAATATTCATCACAGAAGCCCCTGCCAAAGCACTAAATGCCAATTTATTAATCATGGGTTTTCCCTTAGTCGGTGCCTCAGGAAAATACATCGAAGAAGAAGTGTCGATCACAATCTGACATCTCAAATTGGTTTCTTCTTCATATTGTTTTGTAAATAATTTATCGGTACGGGCATAGACTTTCCAATCTATATTCTTAGTAGAATCTCCTGGGTTATAGATACGATGTTCCGCAAATTCGACTGAAAACCCATGAAATGGACTCTTGTGTAATCCAATAATAAAGCCCTCCACGACTTGTTTGGCTAATAATTCTAAGTTGCCTGTCTGGCGAACATCATATTCTTTTAATATACTCATTGATTCTTTTATATTGCATGTCATTAGTACCTGAACTGTTCCTTAGCAAGAAAACTACTCAATAACTATCACTACACTTCTTTATTAATTCATTAAAAGATGCTACGAATTTTTCATTTCCTCGCCCCATATTCATCCGCAAGATTAAAATCCTCCCCTGAACGAATCAGCTTTAATACAAGAAGTTCATCAATATCTTCAATTGCTTGAAATACATCCATCTATCTTTTATTTCTATTCTAATAACTCTTCATCTACAGAAAAATCTAACTTCTAACTGTCTAACCTCTAATCATCTAAATTACCATCCTTCTACTTCCTACCAATAAACCATCCATTTCTTACTCTTCTAATAATACAACATTTTTCACCGTACAGTTGGGTTTACCTTGTTAATAGTTTGTGAAAGTATCTAGAATTTAGCACGCACCTGTATCTTAACTTCTGAACGAGTTCTACCATCAATCTGCCCTAATCCAGAACTAATAATCTCTCTATCTGAAAAGTAAGTCTGTGAAAAACGAAGCCAAACACTAAAATTGCGGTTGATTTTATAACTCAAATTGAAATAATATCGCATTCCTTGACCAAAATAAGGCAACACTGAAAAAGCATATAACACATCATTTTCGTAAGCATATATACGGGTATCAAAATCATCTGTATCAAAGAACGCTAAACGTACCTGAGCCTTGAGGGGGAATTTGCGAGGAGAGTAGACCAAATCCTGATAAACAACCGCTCCTTTAGTAAGTTCTTCATTCTGAAACCAAGCAAACTCTACCCTACTTTTGAGAGTAATTTCTCTATTCACTTTGTATGAAAAATGAAAACGTAAATTATGTCGATCATTATTAATAATTTGATCAATTTTGGTAGTATTACCAGACAGATTCCTAGACTTACGTTCAAAACGATACTGCATATAAGTACCAATATAATAGTTAGGATTATATTCTAATTTTGTAAAAATTTCATATCCTTTGGAAGGTGCATCTGTCAAAAATCGAGCCCAAGGAAATTCAAACACATCAAAATAACTACTCATTTTCACCCCTTTACCAAAATTGGTTTGTAATCCTAGATACAATCCATGTTCATTGCCTAAACGTGTTGATTCTCCAAATCCATTTCCATTCAGTGTTTGATATTCTGGCGAATAATAACGATGAACTATTGCTAGCCCAACTCTAGGATCCAAATCCGTAATCACAGAATTGACCGTAGCCACTCCCCCTGCTTCATTGACCGCAGTTTCTCCAAAAAACTGTACGTTTTTGTACTGAAAAGAATAATCTAAACTACCATTAAAAGTCTCATTCCCAGAAAATTGATAAATTTGGTATAAGCTAGGGTTTGTGCGTACCAAAGGATTAGTCAAATAATTATACACAAAATTACCCGCCACATACCAGCTATCTCCCTTGTAACGCACACGTGCTCCTGTTGTAATTTGCTGGGTTGCATTTTCGTCTGCAATCTCATTAGGTGTTCTATGAAAACCGATCTCTTGCAACGAACTAACTTCTGCTAAATCCAACTCCTGCAATAATGAATCTACTTCATTAGAAATATTCGCATCTCTAAATCGATGCGAACCAAAAATAGTAGTCTCCAAACGGTTTTCTTCCAGAAACTGAAAGTGAGCTGCTGCTCCTCGCATGAATAAAGCTTCATTGACAGAGCGATAAGGTCGTATGGGCAATGAAATTCGTTTTACATTCAATACATCAGCTCCCTTCCGAAGACCAAAGCCACCCCACATTACTAAACCCTGACCAAAGAATGCTTGAAAATCTCCTAATGCAACACTATGTACATTTTTAGTTAAATCTTTGAGATAGAAATGCCCTGAGTAAAAATCAAATCCTTGTTTATTTGATCCCGTAAAAAACTCTTCTCCAGCATCTTTTTCCATTGTCAAACCTAAGCTCATTCTATCTTTATACTTCATTTGATAACGCAGATAGAGCTTGTCAGGAGAACCCAGAAAACGATTTTCTCTATCATTAGAAAATCCTCCTTGCTGTTCCAATATTCGCTGCCAACGAATAAAAATCTGATTACGTGAACGACTAAACATACGCCCAAAATTCATCTTTTCCTCTTCCTTTGATTTCGAGACAGTGATGTAAGGCAAAATCTTCATGATGGATTTCAAATCATAGGTTGGTACCCCTTGCAATTCATACAAGGAAAATATTTGTCCATATTTTTTGCGATATAACAACAATGCTTGTATTTGCAATGCAGATAACAACCCAAATTCATTCAAATCTTCTTCTGTCGCACTATTCAGATCTAAAGGATTTCGAGTGTAGTTTTCCAAATAGTCAAACTCTGCATTAAAATCAAATTCCTCTGACTCGTTATCTTGTACCAGATTTTCAATCAAAAATTCGGTATTATCTTCTACCTCATTTTCTAACGATTCTTTCTTGGAGTCTGTTGGTTTTTTTTGAGCCATCAATACTGACACTAGAAACAAAAAAACACTGGTAATAATAGCCGTACGCATGCTTATTTTTTTTCGTAAAAAGATACTTCTATAGTTGGGATACAGAGTGAGTTATATAGACAAGAATATCTATTATTCGGCAGGTAGTTTTTCTGGTTGCTTTTCGCCCACAACATAACTAACCCCCAAACTAGGAGTAAAACCTAGTGCTAGGTGATAACTAGTCGCTACATCTATTTTAAGTCCTTTCATGTTCAGTCCTAACCCAAAACTAGCTAACGAAGGAGAAGTCGAAACACCTGCTCTGACATAAAGTACCTGCATGGGATGATATTCAATACCAAAACGTCCTACAAAAGCTTGTTCTAAATCCTTCTCAATTTGAGCTGAAATGCGTACTTTCTTGGAGGGTAAGTAAACACCTCCCAATTTAAATACAGAAGGAATGTTTTCGCCATTAGGTAGCTGCACTCGAACAGGACTAAATACATGTGCCGCCAGATGAAAGTGCTTGGTTACTTTTGCCAAAATCACCAACTCAAACGTAAAAGAATGAGCAGAACCATATTCAGCAATACGTGTCCCGATATAATCAAATTGTGCTCCTATAGCAAAGCGTTTAGATAGTTTTCGAGCATAAGCTAATCCTATTTTTTGCTCGTTGTATGGTCCATAACCAAAATAATGCATACTCAACCCAAACGTTCCAATTTTTTCATGTGGGTATGCCACTCCTACCAAAAATGAATTGATTCCTGTTGCCCCTAAAAATCTAGTTTCACCATAAGCAGAAAAAGAAAGGTTTTCTAGAAACCCTAATCCTGCCTGATTAACAAAAATAGTATTGACATCGGTTAGTGCTAGGTCTGCATTTGCCAAACCTGCTCCTCGTCCACCAGCATTTTGTGGCACTCCATTTTGAGCCATTAAAGTCATTGCTAATAATGGCCAAAGTAGCATAGATAATACGTATCTCATTCTATCTGTTTTATGATTTGACTTCAATATACAGAAGTTAATGCAATTTATGAAACGATGAATAGTTCTTTTCCTCTTATGTTATGCCATAGTAATTTTGTCAGGTTTTGCCCGAAAACAATAGGCTGGTACTAGATTTGCTACCAAATTAAGTAGACATGAGGCTATTGTTATTTTTGTATTAAGAATTAACCATTAGTCACGTTACATGGATACGATAAATATACCTATACCACTTGTTGTTCATACAAAAAATTGATGAACAAAGAAATTTAATCCTTGTTATATTCATCGAGCGTCAACAAAAACGTGCAATAATAGCTCTTAATACAACATTATGATATAGCCTACAGGGTATTTTCCCATTAGATGCACTTACCAAACTAATGTAACATGTTGTACCAATTTTTTATTTATTAACTAAGGATTTATTTCCTTTTAACTTGTTAAGCAATGAATATCACAAAGAACGGCACTCTCGATAAAAAAATGATTGAAATATATGAAGACGAGGGCGATCAGCACATCATGACTTCTATTGATACTCCTATGAAAGCAGGAGCATTTGATCTATCTGATGACGAAAAAATAGAAAAAATACAAAATCACTTCCGAGAGATCATGGATATTCTAGGGCTAGATCTCACTGATGATAGCCTGAAGGGAACTCCCTATCGTGTTGCTAAAATGTATGTAAAGGAAATTTTCAGCGGACTAAACCCTGCCAACAGGCCCAAAATGGCTTTGTTTGAAAATAAGTACCAGTACAGCGAAATGTTAATCGAAAAAAATATTGTACTCCAGTCTACTTGCGAACATCACTTCTTACCTATCTATGGAAAAGCTCATGTTGCCTACATCTCTAGTGGTAAAGTAATTGGATTATCTAAAATCAATCGCATGGTACAGCACTTTGCGAAAAGACCACAAGTACAAGAGCGCTTGACCATCCAAATTATGGAAGACCTCAAAGAAGCACTCCAAACAGAAGATGTTGCTGTTTATTTAGATGCCAAACACATGTGTGTTTCTACTCGTGGAATCAAAGACAATGCAAGTAGCACGATCACTACCGCTTATAGTGGTGCATTCAAAAATGAAAATACACGCAAGGAGTTTTTGACGGCAATTCATAGCAAGCAAGAATACTAAGATTTATTCTTTGAGTAAAGAATACTATAGATAAATAGAAAAAGCGATTGGCAAATTTGATTTGCTAATCGCTTTTATTCTAAACATTCAGGTCTATCTCTGGAAATTGATACTTCCACTCTTTTTCTAATTTTAACATAACACTCTTATCCGTAGTATATTGTTGCCAATAGCTCCAATTAAATAAAATAGTCTCTTTTTCTTTCTCCACTATATCTTTTATACCAATTCCCTTTCCCACCAAACTCATTATTTTCGTTATTTGGTCTAAAACTGATAAGCCTGCTAAATAAGTTGTCTGATCAGGTAAACCTGTGTATTCTTTCCCATAAAACCGTCCCACGATCTGAATACGTCCTTCTATATTCTCATTAAAGGCATCTAAATCTTCTGCTGGTATCCACAATTCATTATGGGTTCCATTCCCAACATTTTGCACCTCGTATTGATCTAAAAAAATGCTATCAACATCAAATGATGTTACAAAACCACAATAACTAGAAAAGGAATCCGTCAAATTCCATTTGACAGCTATTTCTTCAGCATAGGCGTAATTCAGAACAGGATAAAAAATAGGCTGCCAATCCAATCTTGGTGGAAATGAGGTCATATTTGTATCCAAGATCAGCTGCAACTCCTTTTTACCTACTGGACGAAAAAGACGTTTTGTTTTCATTATTAGTTAAATTTACTTGCTATAAAAATAGTACTAACTAAGGTTTATATCCAATCGTTCCATATATTGCATTTATCCTTATGCAAAAAAAGCAAAACAACTTCCTATAAGTCATTTTGCTCTTTTTGTATTCTACTTGATAAGACAGTTAATTGTCTCCTATTCCCGTTTCCGAATATCAGTCACTATCAGTTCTACCCGCTGATTCTTACTCCTTCCAAGTACCGTTTCATTATCACTAATCGGCTTACGTTTGCCATAACCTTTGAAAGAAATTCGATCCTTATCGATACCTTGCTTGGTCAAATAAGAAGCTACATTTTTAGCTCTAGCTTTTGAAAGACGGTCACAATAATCGTGTGCGGGCAATCCATTGGTATGACCACCTATTTCTACTGAAAGCCCTTCATTATCTCTCAAGAAACGATAAAGATTATAGAGTACCTTTTCGGAGTTACGTGTAATTCGAGACGAATCGGCAGGAAAATAAAGCTTCTCTAAACGAAACAAATGCCCTACCTTCAAATTCTTTACGTCTATTTCTTCTGGGTTGAAATTTCCTTTGTCCACCAAGTCTAACGCTGTTGTCGATGTATTTGGCTTTGTTTTCTTTGGGTTGAGTGGATCTACTTTTGGTTCTGTTTTTTTGATGGGTTTGGTATTTATTTTCTTTGGTTTTTTTTCAGGGTTATCTACTTGTGCAATCACAGGATTTTCATCTGGAATATCACACGAAAAGATTTCAGAGGCATTGTCTACCAAAATATTACCATTATACCAATTCAGTGTTGGAGTTTTATAGTACGATTCAATCAATATATAACTATAGTTACTTTTTTCTGGATTGAATTCAAATTTATATTCTCTCCAATCAAAATGTTCGACTGGAGCGTCTATCTTATCCAATAATTCGGCTCTATCACAGTGACTGTTGCCTCCCCATATTCTCAAGATGATCCCTTTACCAAAATTAACTGGAACTGTCTGGTTCTTTTTTGTAGGGCTAATGTAAGTTGGAGACTTGCAGGCTGCCAATGAAAAACGATAACACTTCCCCTGTTGTAATGGTGAAGAGAGTCGTTGAGAAACACCTTCCCACGTTTTGTTATCTCTAGTCACAAAACCAATATAGGTTTTACCATCTTTGGCTGGACGAGTTACGTTAAAACCTCCATAGGGCTGTACATCAGGTGGTGATTCTTGCATCTGACCACAGTCCGCCCAAGATTCAGGCGTATTTCCAGGTCGAGGCTGGTCTTCAAAAGAGGGATTTTGCAAATAAATAATTTCTGTTTCTTGAGCTTGAATAGTTCCTATTGTTAGGAATAGGAATACAGAAATACTAAACAAAAAATGATTCATATCAATTATAAGTTAATGCAATTATGAGGTATTGACGTGGAAGATTTATCGTGTCTATGACCATTATCTTTCCACTAATAAAATGCTATTTTGATTAGAGGTTACAAAAAAAACACCAAAAATAGTTGAAGGTTGTATAATGGATTTTATTAGGAGAAATTTCACATCTCCAAGACTATTAGAAGATTTAAAACATTCGTTTACTTCTGAAAAATATTCCTAACGAAACAGCAAAGAAGATAGACCCCCCGAACAACAATCCAAAGGCATAAGGTTCTTCATTCAGTGGTAAATCAACATTCATCCCATAAAAACTAGCGACTAAGGTTGGTACCATCAATATAATGGTCACCAAAGTCAATCGTTTCATCACTTCATTCAAGTTATTAGAAATCATAGATGCCAAAGCATCCATTGTATTTTTCAAGATATTGGAGTAAATGTGAGCCATCTCTTGAGCTTGCGAATTATCAATAATAATATCTTCAAGTAAATCAGCCTTGTCTTCATCTTGTTGAATAGAGAATAAATTCATACGCTGCATACGTTGTTTTAGTAGTGCATTAGAACTCAGTGCTGTCACAAAATAAACTAATGACTTTTCGAGACTCAATA
Source organism: uncultured Aureispira sp. (assembly GCA_964404215.1). Lineage (GTDB taxonomy): Bacteria > Bacteroidota > Bacteroidia > Chitinophagales > Saprospiraceae > Aureispira. The sequence continues at coordinate 13,504 of CAYOJF010000027.1, forward strand.
AACGTTTCAAATCTTGATTTTTACTCGACTCATAAACATCTTGCTCAATCGTATTCTGACGAACATTAATATCTTTGAGACAACTCAAATACGTAAATACATTCTGTTCCAGTATCTGTAGTACAAAAAGAACATAATCAGAAGGGTCAAAATTACGCACTTTATTCTGCTTAAATTTTCGAATAACAGCCGTATCATAGGAAGAGACTGTAATGATATGATTAGGAGTAGTAATAATACCAATCGGCACTGTAATATATAACGTCTCTGTCTCTGATGCTTCATTTAGCACAGGGGTATTCAATACAATTAATCGGGCATCATCTTCTACTTCAAATCGGGTCCTCTCATCTATATCCAATGGATCGGTCAAAAAATCAATCGGCAAGCTCAATTCTTCGGCTAAATGCTCCAGTTCAACCGAATGAAAAGGAGGAGCAATATTAATCCAGCACTTAGGGGTCAAACCACTAAGTTCCTGCACTGCTTTACCCTGTTTTTGGAAGTACTGAACCATATTAAATAAATTTTATATTGAATATTTACACCCAATAAAACATACTTGATTGATAAATGATTGTCCTTAAATACCCGTCAAAACTACAACTTTTATACTGATATATTCCCTAACAACACCAAAAAAAATCCTATCAAACAGTTGCTTGATAGGATTTTGAGTTATAATAGCATAAAGGACTATTTTTTAGTCTCTGTTTCTATCATTATTACGTGGACGACGGTCATTGTTTCTTCTATCACCTCCTCTGTTTCTATCTCCACCTCTATTTCTGTCTCCGTTAAATTGTCTTTTTGGACGCTCTACATAACCTTCTGGCTTAGGCATCAATACTTTACGAGAAAGCTTGTATTTACCAGTACGACTATCTACATCTAGTAACTTTACTGTCAGTTGATCTCCTACCGATACCGCATCTTCTACATTTTCGATTCTAGACCAAGACATTTCAGAGATATGTAATAAACCTTCTTTACCAGGCATGAACTCTACAAATGCTCCATAAGGCATGATACTCACTACTTTAGCAGGATACTCTTCTCCTATTTCTGGTTCTACTACGATACCTTTCACCATCGCAATTGCTTTAGAAACAGTTTCTAGTCCTACACCCGAAATCAATACAATTCCTTTATCACCATCTTCTTCGATAGTAATCGTAGTATCTGTTTCAGCTTGAATACCTTGGATAATTTTACCCCCTGGTCCGATAACTGCTCCAATCTTATCAGAAGGAATTTCCATACGCTCAATACGTGGTGCGTGTGGTTTGATATCTTCGTTAGGAGTTGGCAATGTTTCGTTCATAATACCCAAGATGTGCATACGACCTTCTTTGGCTTGACCTAGTGCAGTAGCTAATAGATCATAATCTAGACCATCTATTTTGATATCCATTTGACAAGCACAAATACCATCTGCCGTTCCTGTTACTTTGAAATCCATGTCACCTAAGTGATCTTCATCTCCCAAAATATCAGAAAGAACAACACTACGTGTTCCATCAGAAATCAATCCCATTGCGATTCCCGAAACAGGTGACTTGATTGGTACACCAGCATCCATCAATGCCAAAGAACCACCACATACAGAAGCCATTGAAGAAGAACCATTTGATTCTAATACATCTGAAACGACACGTACTGTATAAGGATAATCCTGTGGGAATACCATCTCTAGCGAGCGTCTAGCCAAATTACCATGACCAATTTCTCTACGAGAAACACCACGAGGGCGTTTTACCTCGTTGGTACAGAATGGAGGGAAATTATAATGTAAGTAGAATTTATCATAATACTGGTTCATTGCTGTATCTACCATAGACTGATCCAACTTAGAACCTAATGTAATGGTAGCTAATGCTTGTGTTTCTCCTCTATTAAAGATAGCTGAACCGTGTGTAGAAGGTAGGTAATCTACTTCACACCAGATAGGACGAACTTGATCTGGATTACGACCATCCAAACGAGTTTTTTCAGCCATTACCATCTCACGAATCGTATTTTTCATGTTTTTGTAGAAATATTCTCCTACAAAAGCACCATTTTCGGCCATATACTCTTCTCCATACTTTTCGAGTAATGTTTCTTTAGCTTCTTCTTTGATTTTGCTAAAACCATTTTTACGCTCTACTTTGCTCAATCCTCCTTTGGCTATTTGATAAATTTTATCAGTAGTCAAATCATTGATTTCTTTTTCCAATTCAGGATTAACAGCTTTTTCAGCGACAGGTCTATTTTCAGTAATACCAAGTTTTGCACGCAACTCTAATTGCAATTGGCATTGTTCTTTAATAATTTCGTGTCCTACTTTGATAGCCTCAATCAAGTCTGATTCTTGACATTCGCGAGACTCTCCTTCTACCATAACAATGTTCTCCATTGTCCCACCAATCATGAAGTTCATATCTGCTTCTTCTAGAGCAGAACGACTTGGGTTGACCACAAACTCTCCATTGATACGAGCTACACGTACTTCAGAAATAGGCTCTGAAAACGGAATATCTGAAGCAATCAATGCTGCTGAAGCAGCAAATGCTCCATAAGCATCTGTCATTACTTCTTTGTCCCCAGATATAAGCGAAACGAAAATTTGCGTTTCATTCATAAAATGATCCGGGAACATTGGGCGAATCACACGGTCAATCAGGCGACAAACCAATACTTCGCTATCCGATAACTTGGCTTCACGCTTGAAAAAATTACCTGGTACACGACCAGCCGCAGAGAATTTTTCTCTAAATTCTACTGACAATGGAAAAAATCCTTGACCAGGATTTGCTTCAGGTGCAGCTACTGCTGTTGCCAATATCATCATATCGCCATAACGCAATACAACTGAACCATCTGCTAAGGCAGCTAGTTTTCCACTTTCTAGTGTAATTTCTTGTCCCGCTATTGTAGCTGAGACACTTGTAGGTGTTTTCTTACCCATTGTTAATTCTTTTTTTATTATTCATCTTTCATCTAATCACAAAAGCCATCTGCCTTTGTGTTTTTACATATACATACTTTATTGTCAGAGTGCCCTCAATAATATTCACTCTAAAACAAAAAAGAAAGTACCTTAATTAAGGTACTTTCTTTCTTTGGGATGCTTACTTGTTCATTCCAAGTACATCTCTTATTCCTACTTGCTTAATAAGCTCACGATATTTCACAACATCTTTTCCAGCTAAATATTGCAGTAAAGAACGTCTGTGTCCTACCATTTTCAATAAAGAACGTCTTGAAGAGTGATCTTTATGATTAGCTTTCAGGTGGTCTGAAATTGCTTGGATACGAAAAGTAAGTAAAGCAATTTGTCCTTCAGTAGAACCAGTGTTTTTTTCAGAACCGCCGTATTGCTTGAATATTTCAGCAGTTTTTTCTTTAGATAGGTAATATCCCATTTTAACTTTTAAATTTTTTGATAGGGAATAGTTCTAACTTATTGTTTAAATTTGTAGATACTATTCTTACTAATCAAGATTATATAAATCATATTTTAGCAATGCAAAAGTAAGGTATTTTTCCGTAAAAAAAACATTTACTTAATATTTACTTCAAAAATCTAAGATAAATATAATATATTTACCCACTAAGGCAGCAGCCTACACATCTATTAATAACCTAATATACGACAAAGATATATAAACTCATGGCCAGAAAAGGAAAACAAAACTTAGCAGATTTGCCCAATTTTGAGAATCAACTCAATGCAATAGATGAATGTGACATAATGGTTCACTACGCACAAAACCAAGGTTTTGCGATACCAGACCATACATTACGTATGTTGTCAGACATACATGCCATCAAAAGAGATTTAGAACAAGCTGTAGCTGAAGGCAAAGCCAACCAACTAGATCCACGTTCATTAAATATGGCTGTGATTGGGGATATTCATAAAGAACTTGCGGGCGTAATTGCTCCAGCCTCTCCTGCTACTGTATTAATGCTAGAACGCAATCGAAAAAATGGTGTTGCGGGATTATTTGGACAAGTTCCATTAGTCAGAAGATTAAATTTCATTACTATTATCTGCCTCTTTACTTTCTTAGGCTTATTTTTTGCCGACCAAGTAGATTCAGAAACGATCAATGGAGATATTTTATCTTATGCTGACCCCATCAAATTTTTACTGAATGAATTAGTCATTGTTGCGATTGCTGCTTTGGGTTCTGCTTTTTATGCTTTATTTGAAGCACACAAGTATATTTCTAAAAATGCTTATGACTCTAAATACGATTCTATCTATTGGATTCGTTTTGTATTAGGTATTGTGTCTGGTGTTATTTTAGCTCAGTTCATTTTCATAGAAAGTGCCGATAACTTTGATCAAGTAAATGGTTTTATGTCTAACAAACCTTTGTTAGCATTCTTAGGTGGATTCTCTGCTAGAGTAGTACACAAAATATTGAATAGTTTAGTAGATTCTATCGAAACCTTCATTAGTGGTTCTGCTCGTGATATGATCAAGGCTAGAGAAGAAGTAGCTAGAATACAATTGGAAGATAAGATTGCTAAAATGAAGATTGAAAATGCACAAAATGATGCCATGGAGCGTATGAAAACGACCATGAAACTTATGGAAATGCAACAATTGGTGAACAATGGGGCTGGACCTCAAGACATCCAATTGCAAATCAATTCTTTGATGAACAATACTATGAAACCAGTTAGCGGTGTAAATGTAAATTTTGATACAGGACAGACAGCGGCTCCTGAAAATGGAAACGTTTCGTCTAATATCACTACTCCAGCCGTTAATTTTGATGACAATGATTATGCTCCTATAGTAGACGATTATAGTGACAACCCTGTTCTCCCTGACATGTATCCAGAAGTAGAAATTGGAGACGATATCGATCAGATTGATATTCCTGACTTCCCTAAAGACATGGACAACCCTGATTTCCCAATGCCAGGAGATATGGATGATGACTTTGATCCTACAGCACCAATTGATACAGACAAAGTATAAAGATTACAGGAAGTACTTTAATAGTCCTTTCGTTTACAAATGAAGTGTTTTGAAAATCATCGAGACACTTCATTTTTTAATTATAAAATAAAGACTGATGCTCAAAAAGCTACTACTAGTTGGTTTATTACTAATGCTACAACATACTTATATGGTAGCACAACAAATAGTAGATTCATTGCTAGTAGCCTCTCTAGAACGTACCACCTGTTATGGAAAATGCCCTTATTACAAAATAAGTGTCTACAGTAATGGTTTGGTAGTTTATCATGGTAAAAAGTACGTTTCCTCGCAAGGTATGTATTACACAAATATTAGTACCAAAAAAGTTTTCCAATTACTAGAATTAGCTCACAAAATCAACTATTTTGATCTGGCTAACAAATATCCAACAACAGGACTAGGGATTATTGATTTCCCCACTTGTATTACATATGTCAGAACAGCCAAAGGAACCAAAACGATTTATAATAGGAATGAAGCTCCAATGAATTTAGTTCGGTACCAAGACTTTTTTGATAGTTTATTTGAAGAGGTAGAATGGAAAAATCCAATCGTTATTCCCTCTAAATAAAAAGCAATAACTAATTAAAAACTATTTAGTTTTTCAACTGTAATAACAAAAGAAGTAGAATTTAACTTCTTTAGAACTAGAATAATGAACAGATATTTAGTATTATTCGGTTGTTCTATTAGAAAAATATTTTTATTAATTAATTTTTGAAATATGAAAACATTACTTAATTGCGGAGCTGCCCTATTATGTATGGGTACTCTATTTAGCTGTGCTAGTGATTTGACACCTGCTGAGATTCAGGCAAAAGCACAAGACAAATTTAATGCAGAAAAAGCTGAACTACAAGCTGCTGCTGATGCAGACTGCGAAAAAAACATGGAAACTTATAAGCAAGAGGCTATGCAATCCATGGGACAATAATAAATAATACCTTTGTTATTTATTATAAAATTTCTTAATCAAAAATACCTTATCAATAATGAAAAAATCAACATTATATAAATCAGGATTATTGGGATTGACGCTATTGGGAGCAGGAGCTCTTATTTCAGCGGACGATGCCCAAACTAGTGAAGGCAAGATAGAAATGGCTTATGCTGAATTGGTAACTCAATTCAATGATGAGCAAACGGCTCTTTGTAAAGAACAAGCTATGGAAGCTGTCAAAATGGAAATGGAGCGTATGGCTGCTCCAGCAGCAGCACAAGATGGTGAAGAATCAACTCCATCTGTAGGTGGCGGTGCAGTAGCTCCACCAAGACAAACAACCACTACTCCACCAGCAACAAGTGGAAATACAGGCGGATCAACCACTCCTACAAAAGCAACAACGCCACCACCACCACCACCACCAAAAACAGATCCTCAAAAAGGTAGAGGTGGTGCTGTAACTACAACTACAGATGGGACAAAAAGTGGTACGTCAACATCTACTCAAAAAGATAGAAGTGGGGCAACTAATACTACAGATCCTAGTAGCCAAAAGAGAAGAGGTGGTGTTAATCCAAAATAACACTTTGCTACTATAAAATAGAACAAGAACTACTTTGTGTTATATTTAACACCGATTTCAGTTCTTTTATACTAAAACAGGAGTTATTCTATTATGGAATGACTCCTGTTTTTAGTTTGCATAGATATTCCCCAGTAGGATTCCTTATACAAACTAAAGAACAGCTCGTTTGCACCAACCCAACATAAAGGCATTATCATTACAAAAAATGAGTCATCCTATTAAATAGGAGAACTCATTTTTTATTACAATCTATAACTGGTATAGATAGACTTTAGGTATTTTTAAAGTACACCTAAATCTTTACTTTATGGTAAAGTTATTACTGCGTCACAAGTATCTTTTGTATTATCTGAATAAGTCACTACATAGTTTAATGATAGTGTACTTCCACTGATTGTTCCTGTACCAGTAAATAGACGCTGTGCTACGTCAGTATCATTAATAGATACAGTAGTAGAACTAGTAGCAACCATATCTACAACATTAGTAGCTCCAAAACCACCTAAGTTAGTAGTTGATAACATAGTAGCAGTAGTATCATTAGTAATTGTCATGTTATAATTTGCTGAAAAAGCTCCATTATCTCCATAACAAGTATCTGCTACAGCTACATTAGTTCCTACAAACTTAGTTGACCATTTTACATTACATAGACCATCAGCATCTTGCTCATATCCTGCATCACAAATACATAATCCTTCGTCACAAGTTCCATTGTCTCCGCAAACTACATCTTTACAAACATCTTGGTTACAAGAAACAGCTAACATTCCTCCTAACAATAGGCTCAAAAATTTTTTCATTGTTGTTGTGTTTAAAAAAGTTAATAAGTAATAATAATTCAAAGTGTATTTTAATGTCCTCACTATTGATTTTAATTTCTTTAGTATAAGACGATTTATTCCTTCACTAGTCACAGGTTAATATCTGCCAATTCTTCTATCAAGGATTATGCAAAAATAACTACTTTTTTGCTTTATTTTAATTTTTCTATAACTATTAGGTATTTATTGCCTAATCTAAAGGTATTATGAACAGTCTATACCTATTCTGTTGCCTATTTATGATGATATAAATCGGTCTTATCTCCCAGCCTATTTTTAAACTATTGAAAAAAAACATAAAAAAATAGGTTCCTTATTTGATATTTAAGAAAAAGACTCTATATTTGTGTCACACAACGGTCGGGTGGCCGAGAGGCTAGGCAGTGGTCTGCAAAACCTCGTACAGCGGTTCGAATCCGCTTCCGACCTCATAGCTTTCTAAAGTTATACTAAAACGTTACAAACCTAGTTTGTAGCGTTTTTTTTATTCCCTACATCCAACAAACTACCCTCCACATAAAAAAAGCTATAAAACTTTAGTGTTTCATGGCTTTTCGAGGGAGTATGCTTAAGAGCATGTCTAAGTATATTTTTTACATTCCTAACGCTGCCTTTACTTTAGCGGTAGCATCTATAGAATTAGCCATTCCTAGGATAAACTGTTTTTCTATGATATAATCATACTTATTCTCTTTCGCTACCTGTTGGAGTGCTTTTTCGAATCGGGCATACATAGGTTTAGTATATTCTCGTTCTTTCTTTACTAACTCTTGATCAATAGCACGGGTTTTATCTTGCAATTCAGTCTGCATTTTTTGTAATTTTGCTTCAGCCTCTTCCTGTTGTTTTCGTGTCATCAGACCTTCTTCCATTTTCTTCAATACTCCTTGATAGTAAGCCGCAATTTCTTTTTTCTTTGCGTCTACTGCCTTTATCTGCTGTCCTTGATAAGCCTCCAATGAAGCTTTCGCCTTTTTGTACTCTGGCATATTTTGTATAATAGCCTCTACATCTACATAAGCCATAACAGAATTTTGAGCGGTAGCCAGATGGCTCCCTCCCAACAAAAATATTGCTATGATTATCCATTTATAATTTTTCATACTGTATTTATTATATTAGATTTAGAGCCTGTCTGAGTAATACTCAGACAGGCTCTAGTTTATTATTTAGCTAATCTTCTGATAACTTCTGCTGTCAAATCTTTATCATCCTCTGCATATATCAGTGTTGCTCCATCAGGAGCAGAAAAAATAAATTCATACTTACGTTCTTGTGCTAGTTTTTTGATTGCTCCGTATACTTTTTCTTGTATCGGCTTCACCAAGCTTTGACGCTTCTTAAACAGTTCTCCATCTGCTCCAAAACGCTGTTTATTCAGTTCTCTTACTGCTCTTTCTTTTGCAACAATTTCTTCTTGTTTAGTTTTACGCATCTCATCACTCATCAATGGCTCTCTTGTCTGATACTCTCGATACATAGATTCAATTTGCTCATACTCTTTTGCAATTTCCTGTCTCCATCGTTCCGCTTGTTGGTCGAGTTGTCGCTGTGCAGATTCATATTCTGGTACTGCATTCATAATTTTTTCCATATCAACATAAGCGGTACGTTGTGCTTGCATTGTTGATGCTCCTAGTAGCAAAACAAAAGCTACCATCCATAATTTTTTCATAAAGTATATTAAGTTTTGTAGGAAGAGATGATTTCTATTACTGAAGTGATTCAATAATTCCTCTCTTTTATGTTTAATAATATTGCTTTTTCTTAGTCGTTCCTTTACTAAACGTATAGAGACCTATAATTAGATAGCAAATATTCAAAATAATACATACAATCTTACATAAAATCCATTATTTCTAACATAATTAAAGTAAGTCTGCTATGCTACCTAAAGAGCAATAGTTTTGCCAAACTAGGTATCGTTTCATTTTCTATAACGAGAAAAAGCTCCCAACAAGAATTTTGTTGAGAGCTTTCAATCGTAACGGTTATCGTTTACACAATTGATAGATAAGGATTATTTACCAAACATTCCTCCTAGCATTCCTCCTATATCGTCTATTACACTACCATCTCCATCGCTATCCAACATAGACAGAATACCACTCAATTGACTAGTCTCTTGTTTTTGTCCTTGCAAGAACCCTCCTAAACTACTTGCACTCAATCCCTGTTCTTTTTTTGCTTTTCCTAGCATTCCCATTACCATAGGTGCCATTGATTGCATCAATGTTTGAGTAGCATCTGGACTCATATTATTAGTCTGACTCAATGCCGCAATAATTCCTTCTTGCTTACCGCCTAATACGTGCTTGAGTATACCTGCTCCATTAGCAGCTTTTGGACTTGCAGCAGGCTCATCGCTCCCACCGAATAGGCTCATTACATTATCTAACATTCCACCATCATGATCACGCTCCAATGCTTTATCAAGGTTTGCTGCACCTTCTTCTGTTGCTGCATTTTTAGAGATAGCTCCCATTAGGGTAGAAAAAACTGTTGTAGCTGCGGTTTGTGTTTGAGCGGTATCTGACAAACCAACTTTTTGTGCCATTTGGCTAACTACTTGATTCGTCATTTGCTGCTTGAACATATCCATTAAATCCATGGTATTTATTATTTTTTGTGATGAATGAAAATTTAATTCTTTAAAAACAAACTTATAGTAGTTGGATCCACTAACTATATTCTGCTTCTCTAAGATACTTTTTTAAGACGGAAGTAATTAAGAAAAGACACATAAAATATACAATAATGTTTATTTTTTAATTATAACCATTTTATTTGTTTGTCGTTGCTTGCTGTTCTGTAGTTCTATCAAATAGACTCCTGCTGGCAAATTAGCTGCAACAATATCATATCTCTGATCAGTCCCTACAGCTAATATTTCCTGATGAATTACCTTCCCATTAATCGTCATTATCTGCAAACGGGTTTCTTCCACTAATTTAGCGTCCAACTGAATAAAGAAGCTTCCTTCATTAGGGTTGGGTACAATACTAAACGGACTATTCTGCAATTGGCTTGGTAAAGCAAAAACACCAACGGTACTATCTCCACAAATGCTATCTGGAAGATTGAGTATATTCTCGTAAGCAAAAGTGTCTACTCCACAAGGATCACTTACTATCAACAATACATCATAGCAGTCTACTGCAGGATAAGAGTGAAATGGCCCTGGCAATGTAGAGATAGTTTGTGCAGGATCGCCCATTTCCCACCTAAAGGTTGTTCCTGAATTGATATTAGTAGTAGTATTATTAAATCGAATATCCTTACCATTGAATATATTGAATGTAAATCCTGCCTGTGGAATCGTATCAATATCTACTACAGAGTAATCTATTCCGGTACATCCTAATGGATGCGTGACTGTCACTGCATAATACCCATTATCCGTTACTGTAATTGTTTGTGTCGTGTCTCCTGTATTCCAAATGTATGACATGTTTTGTCCACCAAATCCAGCATCCAATACCTGCTGAAAACAAGTCGTAATATTAGCTGGCAAGTTTGGCAATGGAGGCAATACAATTTGATTAATGGTAGCACTGTCCTCCAAAATACATCCTGCGTTGGTAGTTACTGTCACTACATATGTTCCGATGCTTGGGATAACAATAGATTCCGTTGGTGCTCCATTACCCCATAAGAAAGTTGCTTCGCTACTTGTATAGTTAGTACTCAATATAAAATCACATACGGTACTTAATGTATCCTCAAAAATAGGTTTAGGCATATCTACATAAGTACTATCATACAATACACAGCCTAATCCATCACTTACTGTTACTACATACCAGCCTATATCTCTTGCGATCACACTACTAGTCGTTTCGCCTGTGTTCCAAGTATAAGATTGAGCTTCGGGGTGTTCTGCCGATAAAACAATCGTATCACATACATAAACAGAATCTGGTAACTGGATCGGTAAATTGACCGTAATCTGTACTGAATCGCTCATAGAATGACAGGTAGGATAAGCATAACTAAAGTGCCAATCAAAGAAAGTCGTATAATTAACTCCTGGTGTTGCTGTTCCTGTCAAGACAGCTGCATTAGCACTACTACTTGGTACAGCTATTGGAGACTGATCTACCAAAATACTTGTTTGCATATTATTGAAACTCAACTGGTATCCTGTAGCTGGGGCTAACTTAACTCCTATTGGAATAAATACTTTCTCTTTAGCTTGAGTAACAAGTTGAATGCGAGTAGCAATAATAGTTCCCGTAGCATCCATTAACTGTACTTCTACCGTTGTAGGAGCTGTATGAGTATAAATAGCCACCGAATCTAGCACGGTATATTGATTGACATCAAATGTATTTGGAATATTGAATGAGAAATAAGAACTGGTATTTGAAGCATTGATACTTGACTGTTCTCCCAATCGTGTTGTTGCTAATGGAGCTACATCTAACCAACGAGTAACTGTATCTGCAATGAAACTGGTATAAGGTAAATCAATATCAATGACATTAGACAATGTAGGTTCGTCATACCACACTACTATTCCACTGTTAGTGGTACCATTCAGTGTTATGTCTTGTGGGCTACAAATACTTGTATCATTGATCAATTGTGCCATAGGGTTAGTTAATAATTGAACGTAAATATTTTTGATGGTCTGGCATTGTCCATTATTAGTAGCAGTCACCTCATAATACCCAGAAGTAGATGCTACAATAGAATCTCCAGTACTTCCATCACTCCATAGATAAGTATAGTTACTGTTTGGCAGATCTGTTGCTTTAATCACCAAACTAGTAGCAGTACAAGTAGCAGTATCCGCATTCATAGTGATTTCAGGAGCTTCTGGTACAAATACCGTGAACGGCAATCTACTAGTACCACAAGATGGCGTAGACACTTTCCAATCATAAAAATAGATATATTGCCCTGTCAATGGTGTACTTCCCAAAAAGTTAATTTCAGGGGTATTGAATTGTCCAAAGTTGCTAATAGGAGTAATGATCAATAAATTACCACCATTCACATTGCTCAACTGCATCGTATAGTTCCCTGACTCCAATAAGGTATTGATGATTACATCATTCTTACCTATAGCATTGAGCGTTAAGCTTTGTGTATAGACAGGAAAACCGTTTTTAAGAATTGTCAGATCTGCTGTAACAGGAGCATCTACGTAGATACTAACCTCATCTAAACGAACAGGTCGATTTACCAAAAACTCTAATCCTCGAACAGGATAGAGTGTATTGACTGGGCTAATCCATTGTTCTAGATTGGACAAATCCCCTCTAATAAGTCCTACTGGTTCTGTACTCGGCAAAAAGCCAAGCCCTTCTAACCACAATGTAGTTGTATCCTCAAAACTTAATAAAATCGAATCTCCCAAAGCAATCGGATTAGTCGCATTACTGCTATCATACCAAGCATAATATGGGGCGTTACCTGTCGCATATAAAGTCAGTTCGCCTTCACATATTACTGTATCATTAGGTGCTATGATCAAACTTGGTGGGTCTACCAATATCACATTGATACTATCCTCGTCACTACAAGACCCGAGTACTGTATTGAGGCGAATAAGTTGTGACGTATTGACTGTAATATTATTTCCATTAGTTCCTGTACTCCACTGATAACTAGAAGCATTAATACTACTCACATCCAAAATTACAGAATCTCCACAGACAATAGTATCGTTAGGGAAATTAATAATTGGTGTTGGCAATATTGTTACTACATTAGGTACCCTATCTGCGGAACAACTCAATCGCTGATAATTCCATTCATAAAAATATTCATAATCTCTAGCGACCGGTAAACCTGATTTTATACTAATATCATCTCCAACAATCGGAAAATGAATATAAGCTTTTTCTGCCAATAGTGGAGTTGTATTGTAGTTAGTCAGTACTAGTTTGTAATCCTGTCCTGCTACAATATCAAAATTCAGGGTTATTCTATTCTTACCAATACTTACTGCACTAATAATAGCCGAATCAATTGGCACATCATTGCTATCCCATAACTGTACTGTACCAATGAGTGGCGTTTGATTAAGATACACCGCTACATCTTTAAGGCGGATGGTTTGATGTACATCAAATACAAGACCTTTGGTTTGATTAGGAAAATAAAAATCACTCAAGTTTCCTACACCTGTATTTTCTAAACCAGCAGTATATATTTTATCAGAATAGCTTTTGCCTGTCACCCATATTGTATCTGTATTTTGTGCATAATAATCAATAGTCGAATCTGTTCCTATGAGCTGTCCCCCAAAAGGCTCTGTATACCATTCAAATTGATCTACGGTTCCTGTTGCTGTTCGAGTAATAGTTCCGACACAAGTTGTTGTATCGGTAGAGGTCAACTGCACAGTTGGTGTTGGCACTAAATACACTGTAGCAGTATCTACTCTAGAGCAACCTCCAATAGTCGCAGTCACTATATAATCATCGCTTTGCGTCACTACAATAGTTGAGGTTGTAGCAGTGGTACTCCAATTATAGTTACTATTAGCAAAAGTAGCATCTAACAAAATAGTATCCGCACAATAAATAGAATCGGCAACCAGATTGATTGTAGGTGTCAATAGTGTATCTAATAAGACAGAATCTAAGGAAGAAAAACATTCTGCCCCTGGATTCAGATTTATATTCCAGTCATAAAACATACGATACATGTCAGGGAATCTCCCTGTACCTTGTTTCATATCTAAAAAACTGTAGGTATAATCACTCCAATCTACATTATCAGTAGAATACAAAAACCCTCCAAATGGATTGCTAATAATAAGGGTATAATCGTTACCAATAGGTATTTCATAATCTAGCATTATCTCATAAGTACCATTTTGATTGTACACAATAGGAGTAGTATACAAAATTACCCCTGAAGCATCTAGCAACAATACATTTGCTGTAAACTGCGTCGTAATAGAAGAAACATCTATTTTGACACTACGTAATCTTAAAGGCTGCAAAACATCAAAAACAATTCCCTCGTTGCCCTGTCCTTGATAATATCGGCTATCAAAAGTCAATATAAAATCATCTGTTCGCCCCACTGTACTCGTTACAATAGTTTGGTTGCTTGCTTGGTAATAAAGTTGGGTAGGTGTTTCTAGTTGATAGGGTAAGGTATCTCCTGCTCCCAAAAACACCCCTGCTTGGTCATACCAAAAAACAACATCACTACCGCCATCAGCAGTAATCGTAACTGCCCCCTTACATAAGGCAGTATCATTTGCATTTACTAACAGATTAGGTTCATCATAAAAATCCACTACAATCGCATCAACTACACTACATAAGTTATTTTCCGTAACAGTTACTTGATAAGTATTGGAGCTCGAAATAGTTAGCTGTGCGTTAGTTGTCAGATCATCCCATAAGTAGGTCATATTATTACCAGCATAACTAGCATCTAAACGCAAACTATCACCACATATAGTCGTATCTACTCCCAAGTCAATGACTGGTGTCGGCAATAACGTCAATACAACACTATCTCTAGGAGTAGTACAAGACCCATTGGGATTCAGATAGGCTTCCCAATCATAAAAGAAACCATAGACATTACTGGCATTAACTCCTCCTGTCATATTCAAAAATGAATAATTATGGTTATTCCAGTCATTATAGGGGAAATCAACAAATATTTTCCCTGTAATTCCTAACATTACCAATTCATAGCCTATTCCTTGTTCCACTTCATAATCTAATGTCACTTGATAATCGCCTCCTGCTCCATAAGCAATAGGAGTACTATATAATATATTTCCTTGACTGTCTCGAAGCTGAATAGTTGCAGAAAATGCTGCCTCTACACTAATCTGGACATTTTTAATATATATATCTTGCAATGCATTAAACTGTATCCCCCTACCACTCTGTCCTGCTGCATAAAAAGCACTTGGATTAACGGCAAAGTTCGCAGGCTCTCCTATTATTCTAGGTGTGGTTGGCACGAGGTTACTTGCCTCGTAATAAACGGTACCACTCTGCCTAAAATCATAAACAAACGGATCCCGATTGCCTATAAGTGTATTGGTACTATCATACCAAAAAACAGTTCCAGTATTGCTCCCTAGAGCAAATAGTAAACTGCCTCCACAATAACTACTATCGACTAGTGTTTGTGTGGTCGTTGGGGCAGCATAAATTTCTAAATCTATGGTATCAGAAACACTACATAAACCATCTTCCGTAACGGTTACACTATAGATATCCGATGCACTGGCAAAAAGAGAAGATGTAGTAGCTCCTGAACTCCATTCATAAATGGTATTATTTCCTACATAAGGAACATCCAGCAAATACCCTCCAGCACAAATAGTCGTATCTACTCCCAAGTCAACTACAGGAGTAGGTAATAATGTCAATTGAACACTATCCAGTGACCCAACACATAATCCATTAGGCACAAAATAGGTTTCCCAATCAAAAAAGAACGTATATACATTTGCTCCATTTACCCCCGTCTTCATATCTAAAAATGGATAGGTCAAATTCGCCCAATCACTATATGGAAAACGTACAAATATATCTCCTCCGACTATGTTCTGTATCACCAATTGATAATCCAAACCAATAGGAATTTCATACCCTAACTCAATTTGGTAGTCACCTCCACTCGTTAAGTTTAAAGGAGTACTATATAAAACTGCTCCACTATTGTCTCGCAACTCTACCAAAGCGGTCATGGCTGCATCCACACTTATCCAAGTACTTTTCAAGTAGAATTCCTGCAATACATCAAACTGTATCCCTCTACCACTCTGACCGGCTGCATAAAAACCATTTCCAAAAACTGTAAAATTACGTGGTGCTCCTACTGTTCCGACATTGGTTGGTAATAAATTCGTTGGTTGGTAATATAGCGTTGTACTTTGTGTCAAATTATAATCTAATGTATCCCCTGTCTTCAATTCGTTCCTCATACTATCTAACCAAACAATAGTCCCTCCTGCTACTCCTGCCTCTAGAACCTGCACTCCTCTACAGTAACTCGTATCTATCAATGGTCTATTAAAAAAAGCAGTGGGATTAATCGTCAAGTCAATACTATCAATAGCCGTACATTGTCCATCTTCTGTTACCGTTACACTATAGATTTGACTAGTGTTCACAATAGTTGAAGCATTAGTACTAGTCGTATTCCATTGATAGGTAGTATTATTGCCTACATAAGGAACATTCAGGGTATAACTACTTCCACAAACTGCCGTATCTCCCCCCAAATCAACTACTGGTGTTTGCAATAATGTCAAACGAACACTGTCCAAAGACCCAACACAAACTCCATTCGGTATAAAATAGGTTTCCCAATCAAAAAAGAACGTATATACATTCGCCCCGTTGACACCAGTCTTCATATCCAAGAATGGATAAGTTAAAGTAGACCAATCATTGTATGGAAAACGTATAAAGATTCTTCCCCCTACGATATTCTGTATTACTAACTCATAGTCTATCCCAACTGGTATTTCATACCCCAATTCAATTTGGTAATCTCCTCCACTCGCTAAATTGAGGGGAGTACTGTACAGTACGGCTCCACTATTATCTCTCAACTCTACTAAAGCTGTGGTAGCAGCATCTACACTTATCCAAGTATTTTTCAAGTAAAACTCCTGTAAGGCATCAAACTGTATTCCTCTACCACTCTGACCTGCCCTATAACTACCATTTCCAGAAACCGTAAAATCACGTGGAGCTCCTACTGTTCCGACATTGGTTGGTATCAAGTTTGTTGGCTGGTAATATAGCGTCGTACTTTGTGTCAAATTATAATTCAAGGTATCCGCAGTTGCGATTTCTACCCCAGTACTATCGTACCAGACTACCGTTCCGCCCGCTACACCTACTTCCAATGTTTGAATACCACCACAATAAGCATTGCTAACAAGTGGTCTAGTAGCTAAAGCTACTGGATTAAGCTCTAGATTAACACTATCAACTACTACACACTGACCTCCTTCTGTAACAGTTACACTATATTGACCACTACTACTTATGGTGATCAAAGAAGTAGTATCCATTGTACTCCACTGATAAGTTGTACTATTACCCGCATAAGGAATATTTAAAGTATAACTGCTCCCACAAATTGATGTATCTACTCCTAAATCGACTAACGGAGTTGGCAGCAATGTTAACTGAAAACTGTCTAACGATCCAACACAGACACCATTCGGGATCAAATAAGTTTCCCAATCAAAGAAAAAAGTATATACATTTGCTCCATTGACCCCCGTCTTCATATCCAAGAATGGATAAGTTAAAGTAGACCAATCATTGTACGGAAAACGTACAAATATTCTTCCTCCCACTATATTCTGTATAACTAATTCATAATCTACTCCCACTGGTATTTCATACCCCAATTCAATTTGGTAATCACCTCCACTCGCTAAATTGAGGGGAGTACTATACAGCACTGCTCCACTATTATCTCTTAACTCTACTAAAGCTGTGGTAGCAGCATCTACACTTATCCAAGTACTTTTCAAGTAAAACTCCTGTAAGGCATCAAACTGTATTCCTCGGCCACTCTGCCCTGCCGCATAAATCCCATTTCCAGAAACTGTAAAATTACTAGGTTCTCCCACTGTTCCCACATTGGTTGGTATCAAGTTTGTCGGCTGGTAATATAGCGTTGTACTTTGTGTCAAATTATAATTCAAAGTATCCACAGTTGCGATTTCTCCCCCAGTACTATCATACCAGACTACAGTTCCTCCTACTACACCTACCTCTAAAACTTGTGTACCTTCACAATAAGTACCGCTCAATAGTGGTCTAGTAGCTGAAGCTACTGGATTGATCTCTAAAGTGATGCTATCTATTGCAGAACATTGTCCTCCCTCTGTAACGGTTACACTATAACTACCACTATTATTCGCTGTAATCGAAGCTGTGGTATCCATTGTACTCCATTGATAAGTCGTACTATTTCCTACATAGGGGACATTTAAAGTATAACTGCTCCCACAAATCGATGTATCCACGCCCAAATCTACTACTGGGGTAGATAGGACTGTCAATCGAACACTATCTAATGCTCCTGTACACACACCATTCGGGATCAAATAAGTTTCCCAATCAAAGAAAAAAGTATATACATTTGCTCCGTTCACCCCTGTCTTCATATCCAAGAATGGATAAGTTAAGGTAGACCAGCTACTGTATGGAAAACGTACAAAGATTCTTCCCCCGACTATATTCTGTATCACCAACTCATAATTTGTCCCCACAGGTATTTCATACCCCAATTCAATTTGGTAATCACCTCCACTTGCTAAATTAAGGGGTGTACTATACAACACTGTTCCACTATTATCTCGCAACTCTACTAAAGCGGTCGTAGCAGCATCTACACTTATCCAAGTACTTTTCAAGTAGAATGCCTGCAAAGCAT
This sequence comes from uncultured Aureispira sp., assembly GCA_964404215.1. Lineage (GTDB taxonomy): Bacteria > Bacteroidota > Bacteroidia > Chitinophagales > Saprospiraceae > Aureispira. The sequence goes on from CAYOJF010000027.1 coordinate 32,241, forward strand.
CAAACTGTATCCCTCTACCACTCTGACCTGCCCTATAACTACCATTTCCAGAAACCGTAAAGTCACTAGGTTCTCCTACTGTTCCTACATTAGTTGGAATCAAATTCGTTGGTTGGTAGTATAGCGTTGTACTTTGTGTCAAATTATAATTCAAAGTATCCGACTCTGCTATTTTAGCACCAGTACTATCATACCATAATACTGTTCCTCCTACTACACCTACTTCTAGCACTTGTACTCCACCACAATAAGCACCATTAACAAGTGGTCTTGTTACAGAGGCTACCGTATTGATGGTCACATCAATACTATCTCTTGTGGTTCCTGTTCCATCCTGTACATCTACCCAGTAAATTCCACTTGTATTGAGGAGTATGGTCTGTGTGGTTTCTCCTGTGCTCCATAAATAACTTGCCCCATTATTCCCTGCATCTAAAAGTAAATTATCACAACTACTTGTATCCGCTCCTAAATTGACGATAGGTTGTGCCTGAACAACAATAGTACAAAGTACACCTACAAGGATTTTACAGAAAGTTTTTAAAAATTTCATATTTCAATTTTTATTACAGCATATATTAAAAAGAGAGCTAACATCAATTCTCTATTGGAATGATCACCTATTATATCAAACTAAGCTCTTCTGCAAGACAGAAGAGCTTAGTTTGATATAGAAATTTGATCAAGTAGATATAATTTATCTATTGATACTACTTACAGTATTAGACACTAGATTAGAATATAAAGTTTTCTTTCACTAAAGTTTTTTGACAATATTTTTCAGTAGCATCTACAAAAACAACACTCTAAGTAGTAAAACCATCATTATCAATCAAATATAGTAGAGATCATTCCTTTTTTACAAACTCCAAACTGTAAATTCATCTAAGCTCTTATTGGTATATAAGTTTTTCAAATCAATCAAAACAGGGTTATTATTGGTATGTGATTTAAAATAAGTCTGATCCAATGTTTTGTAGGTATCATGTGCTACTGCCACTATAATAGCATCATACTCTCCTTTAGGTTCTGCTACTAGCCCAAACCCATATTCTTCCTGTACTTCCGTACTATCAGCGTGTGGGTCAACGACATCTACATCTACCATAAATTCTTTCAACGCATAGACTACATCGGCTACTTTAGAATTACGGATATCCGATACATTTTCCTTAAAAGTAACCCCCATTAACAATACTCGACAAGATTTAGGATCTTTTCCTTTTTGCAGCAATATTTGCACCAATCTAGTCGCTACATGCTGTGACATACCATCATTAATACTACGTCCACTTAATATTACTTGAGGAGTATAGCCTAGTTTCTGTGCCTTGTAAGTCAAATAATAAGGGTCTACGCCAATACAATGTCCTCCAACAAGACCAGGATAGAATTTCAAAAAATTCCATTTGGTACCTGCTGCTTTGAGTACCTCTGTAGTCGGAATATCCATTTTATCAAAAATAATAGACAATTCGTTCATCAAAGCAATATTCAAATCTCGTTGAGTATTTTCAATTACTTTAGCAGCTTCTGCTACTTTCACACTAGCTGCCTTATACACCCCTGCTTCTATAATCAACTCATAGACTTTTGCGATGGTATCTAACGAAGTTTCACAACAACCAGAAACAACCTTGACTATTTTTTCAATAGTTCGCTCTTTATCTCCTGGATTGATACGCTCTGGCGAATATCCGAACATAAAATCTTTCTTTCGTTCTAGCCCAGTTGCCTTTTCTATTATTGGTAGACAGTCTTCTTCTGTACAACCTGGGTAAACCGTCGATTCATAGACCACATAATCTCCTTTGCTAATGACTTTGGCTACCGTCTCCGAAGCACCCAATAAAGGTTTCAAATTAGGCGTACGAGAACTATCAATTGGAGTGGGAACCGCTATGACATAAAAACTAGCTTCCTTAAGCTCTTCTAAATCCGCCGTAAAATGAATATCACATCCTTCAAACGCAGTTGCTTCTAATTCTTTTGAAGGATCAATATTATTCTTCATTTGCTCTACACGGGCTGCATTGATATCAAAACCAATAACACTTACTTTGCGTGCAAAAGCTAATGCTATTGGCAATCCTACATATCCTAAACCAATAACAGCTATTTTTTTTTCCTTATTGACGAGTTCCTTATACATATAACTAATATAATACTAATTGATAGTTCGTGCCTACACGATGTTATTAAAAATTATACAATACTTATTTCCTGAGAATATTATTCTAGACCTAATTCTCTAATAAATATATACTTAGCGAGTGTAAATTTAAGTTTATAGTTCTGAATTTGATAGATTATGTCAATCTTCTACAAAATTATTTTACTTTTGTCCTCATTAGATTCTGCAAAAAAGATACCTTTTACCTATGAAAATCACGTTAGTAGCTGGGGCTCGTCCCAATTTTATGAAAATAGCACCAATCATACATGCTATTAAAAAAATAACATCCAATCATGCTGCCGATATTCAATATAGGTTGATTCATACGGGTCAACATTATGATGAAAAATTAAGTAAATATTTTTTTGACGACCTAAACATTCCCCACCCTGATGCTAACCTAGAGGTTGGTTCAGGAAGCCATGCCGTCCAGACGGCCAAAATTATGATTGCTTTTGAGCAAGAGTTATTACAGAATCCTTGTGATTACTTATTGGTAGTCGGAGATGTCAATTCTACTATGGCATGTACATTAGTTGCTAAAAAAATGCACATAAAAGTTATTCATGTTGAGGCTGGTCTGCGTTCTTATGATATGCGTATGCCAGAAGAAATCAATAGAATGGTAACCGATTCTATTGCTGACATTTTTTTTACGACTACTCCAGAAGCAGGATACAAATTAATCAAGATGGGGTGCAACCCTGATCATATCCATTTGGTTGGTAATGTAATGATTGATTCTCTTTGCTCTAACCTAGAGCGTCTACAGCAGCCTAGTGTTTGGGAAGAGCTTGCTCTACAAGAAAAGGAATATTACCTAATGACACTGCATCGCCCATCTAATGTAGATGAAGAAAAATCACTCCAACAGTTAATTACGCTATTGGGAGAACAAGCACAAGGCAAACCTATTGTATTCCCTGCTCATCCTCGTACTCAAAAGCAACTCAAAGCAATTGGGGCATTACCAGATAACATTCATATGGTGGAGCCATTGCGTTATTTAGAGTTTATTTATTTGGTCAAAAATGCCGCTGCGGTATTGACTGACTCAGGAGGTATACAGGAAGAAACAACTTACTTGGGTGTTCCTTGTCTGACATTGAGAGAAAACACGGAACGTCCAGAGACAATTACTGTGGGTACCAATGCCTTGATTGGAATTAAACCTGAAAACATTATTGCTGCTTTTGGTATCCTCAATCAAAAACAATGGAAAAAGGGAGCTGTTCCTATTCTATGGGATGGGCATACTTCTGAAAGATTGATTCATAAACTTATTCAAATTCACGCTCAATAATGAAACTTGAGAATCAAACCATATTAGTCACTTCCAATGAGCCTTGGGGTGACCTTTGGTACTCTAAGCAAAATTATGCTTATGAGTTATCCAAAAAAAATACAGTTTACTTTATCAATCCTCCTACTCAGTACAGTCCCAAAAATTTATTGAGTAATCCAATTACAGAAGGGAGTTACAATGATAATTTGCATTATATCAATTATCAAAACTTTCTTCCATTACGCAGCGATAGTCTTATCAGAAAGAATAATAAGATGGTCTCCAAACATCTTAAAAAGTATTTCCACAACAAAGGAATTAAAGATTATATTGTTTGGGCTTTTGACCCATTGCGACTGTACAACCACAAACTACTAGGAGCGAAATTAGGGATCTATCATTGTGTTGATTATTATTATTTTCAGTACTTAGGAGAACACGAACTTTGTACCCATTCTGATTTCTTATTTTCTACTTCGCAACGCTTCCTAGACGACTACACCAAGTATGATGCTCCTAAACATGTTGTACCTCATGGTATTTCATCGGAAGAATTTGCGACCAAACAAGCAGATTTAGATAATTTAGACATTGAAGCAGAAGATTATGCTGTTTATGTCGGAGTGATCGACCATCGCATGGATTTTTCTTTGCTAGAAAAAGCACTCTTACGTTTCCCAGACTTACCTTTTGTATTTGTTGGCCCTGTACGTCTATATAGTCGTACTATCAAGGAACAGGACTTAGGGGCTGCTCAACGTATTTTTGAGCAGAAAAAATATCCTAATATGCATAGTATCGGGTCTAGACATTTCAAAACACTCAAGAACTATATCAAAAAAGCAAAACTGTGTATTTCTTTCATGGATATGGAATACCACGCTAATACAGTTCATCATCACAAAACCTTAGTGTATCTAACACAGGGCAAACCTGTTTTTGGTCCTATCTTTAGTGAATATAAGAATCTGGGCAATATCATGTACATGGACAACAATGGGGATAAACAATTGGATTTGATAGCAGGTTTTCTCCAAAATGGCGAAGCTCCTGAGTTAGAACAAATGCGTATCGATCACGCTCGGAAATATACTTTTGAAAATGTTTTAGCTGATGCCAGCCAAATCATTGAAACACATACTCCAAACCTAAAATAAACTGTGGCAACACCTTTAGTTTCTGTAGTTATCCCTGCTTACAAAGCGGCAACCTACCTGACTGAAACCATTATTTCTGTTCAGAACCAAACACATACCCATCTAGAACTTATTATTATTGATGATGGTTCGCCAGACAATCAGGCAGATGTAGTAGCTCCTCTAGTTGCTAGTGATGAACGTATTCGATATATTAAACAAAAAAATGGTGGAGTTGCTTCTGCACGTAATCATGGATACCGTTTATCCAAAGGTGATTTTGTTGCTTTTTTGGATGCTGATGATGTCTGGCTTCCTGATAATATTGCCCTAAAAGTAGCCCAATTCGAGACTAAAAATGAGTTAGGGTTAGTTCATTCTGATGCCATCGTATTTGACCAAAATAGCACTCCTACAGGAGAATATCTAAAAGGAAAAGATGGCTGGATACTAGAAGATTTATTACGATGGGAAACACCTTGCATACCTGCACCTAGCAGTATTTTAGTCAAAAGATCTGTTATAGAAAAAGTAGGTGGCTTCAATACCAGTTTGTCCAATGCAGCCGATCAAGAATTTTTTTTCAGAGTAGCTCAATATTATAAAATTGGGCGAATAGCTACTCCCCTCTGGATGTATCGTGTCCATGACCAAAATATGCATAGCAATATTGCTCTGATGGAAAAAGATGCTCTAAGAGCATACCAATTAGCAGAAGTTAATAAACTATTCAAATCAAAATCTTTTCGTAATTTGTGCTTTGCTAATATGTATTTAATTGTAGGAGCATCTTGGTGGGGCGATGGGAATAATAAGTCAAAAGGACTACAATATATTCTAAAATCCATAATCACCTACCCTCCTATTATTCTAAAAATTAGCCGCAAATTCTTTGCTAAAAAAACATAAAACATCTATAAATATGAAAAAAGTACTAGTAACAGGAGCAGATGGTTTCATTGGGTCTCATTTGACAGAACTATTGGTCAAAGAAGGCTACGAAGTACGAGCATTTTGTTATTACAACTCTTTCAATTCTTGGGGATGGCTAGATACGCTACCTAAAGATATATTGGAAAAAATTGACATCTTTACAGGAGATGTGCAAGATCCGAATGGTGTTCGTACGGCAATGAAAGATATTGATACTATTTTTCACTTAGCAGCACTAATTGCTATACCTTACTCTTATCACTCTCCAGACACCTATGTCAACACCAATATAAAAGGTACACTCAATATTGTTCAGGCAGCTAAAGATATGGGCGTCGAACGTATCCTAGTCACCTCTACTTCTGAAGTTTATGGTACTGCTCAATATATTCCTATTGATGAAAAACATCCTCGTCAGCCTCAATCACCTTACTCGGCTTCTAAAATTGGAGCGGATTGTATAGCAGAATCTTTTTATCGTTCTTTTGATCTGCCGATTACTATTGTCAGACCATTCAATACCTATGGACCTAGACAGTCTGCAAGAGCTATTATTCCGACTATTATTAGTCAGTTGCTCAATAATTTTGATGAAATAAAATTAGGTGATTTGAAACCAACCCGCGATTTAGTTTTTGTAGAAGATACGGCAAGAGGTTTTCTTGAAATTGCTAAATGTGAAAAACTAATTGGTCAAGATTGTAATATTGCCACACAGGACGAGATTTCGATTCGAGTATTGGCAGAAACCATTATCAATCAAATCAATCCTAAAGCGGTCATTGTACAAGACCCACAAAGAATGCGTCCAAGCAAGTCAGAGGTATATCGACTCTATGGCTCTAATCAAAAACTGAAAGAATATACAGGTTGGATTCCGACACACTCCCTAGCTGATGGCATACAAAAGACGATTGAATGGTTTAGCAAAAAAGAAAACTTACAACAATATAAGGCAGGGATTTATAATGTCTAAAACAAAACACAGCTTATATAGCTTGTTTAAATACATAGCATGAAAAAGAAGAAAATAGGGATTACTGGTGCAGGGGGGTTTGTAGGAAAACACCTCACTAAAAAGCTATCGGAAGTAGGCTATCAATGGGAAGCCTCTGCTGTTGATTTAGACAAAGAAGCTCCTAACTTTAATTCTTGCGATCATGTGCTTCATTTAGCAGCACGTACTTTTGTGCCTGATAGCTGGGAAACGCCTGTCAGTTTTTATCAGACCAATACATTAGGCACGGCAAGAGTTTTAGATAGTATCCATCAGGCAGGAGCTTCTATGACTTTTATTTCTTCTTATGTCTATGGAATACCTCAATATTTACCTATTGATGAGCAGCACAGTACTACCCCTGCCAACCCTTATATGCAAAGTAAAATATTAGGAGAACAGCTTTGTCAGTTCTATGCCAATAACTTTAATATTCCGATCTGTATTCTTCGCCCTTTCAATCTCTATGGAGCTGGCTTAGGTGATAAATTTTTAATTCAACTGATTTGTAAACAAGTATTAGATCCTAATATCTCTGAAGTCAGTCTGCGTTCTCTAGCTCCCAAAAGGGATTATGTCTATATTGATGATTTAGTGACGGCAATAATAGCGAGTATTGATATGACAGAAAGTGCTACTATTAATATTGCTAGTGGGAAGTCTTATAGTGTAGAAGAATTGGTCCATATAGTAATGGATATTGCAGGTATTCACAAACCAATTGTATCTACTGCTCAGCCTCGCCCCAATGAAATAATGGACACTAAAGCAGCTATTGACTTAGCTAAAAAACATCTAAATTGGTCTCCTAAAGTGGATATGAATACTGGAATCAAAGAGATACTAAAACAAATGCAATAAGCGTTTATTTTTAGTTCTATTTGCTGTTTACCTATCTATCCAAATAAATTTGATTATGAAACACTCAATACAAGATTTATCCATTCTCCAAGAAGACAGTATGCTCTCTGCCATTAGGCAAATGGATGAATTGATGCGAAAGTTACTCATTGTAGTAGATACAGAACAAAAGTTTATTAATGTCGTCAGTATAGGTGACATACAACGAGCAATACTCAAAAATACTCCTTTATCTACTCCAGTACAACAGATATTGAGAAAAGATACTAAGAGTGCCACTACTAATGATGCCTACGAAACAATCAAAAAGGTGATGCTTCCGCTTCGTATGGAGTATATGCCTGTGGTAGATACTGATACCCAAGGGGTAAGTCATATTATTTTTTGGGAAGACCTGTTTGAAGAAAATTTTCTTCAACAAACAGATGATGTCCTAGCACAATATCCTGTCGTGATCATGGCGGGTGGTCAAGGTACTCGCTTACGGCCTATCACCAATATCATCCCCAAACCATTGGTACCCATTGGAGATAAGCCTATCGTAGAAATTATTATGAATAACTTCTGTAGACATGGGGCTTCTGAATTCTATATGACGGTCAACTACAAGGCCAAAATGATAGAACAATACTTTGATGATATAGAACGAACGTATACCATTGGTTACGTACAAGAGACCAAACCATTGGGTACAGCAGGCAGTTTGTATATGCTCAAAGATAAGATCAAATCAACTTTTTTTGTCTCTAACTGTGACATCTTGATTGATGATGACTATCGTCAAATCATGCAGTACCATAAGGACAATAACAACTTAATCACAGCAGTAGCAGCAATCAAAAATTATGCTATTCCTTATGGGACGTTTGAAACAGGACAAGATGGTTTGCTCCAAAAACTCAGCGAAAAACCTAACCTCAATTTTCTAGTTAATACAGGGTTTTATATTTTAGAACCTGAAATGTTAGACCTGATTCCACAAGAGGAATTCTTTCATATTACTCATTTGATGGAAAAAGTAATTGCTCAAGGTGGTCGAGTGGGAGTCTTTCCTGTCAGTGAAAAATCATGGATGGATATAGGGGTATGGGATGAATATAATAAGACTCAAAAAATGCTAGAAAGAAAGCGTTCTATTCATGACTAAAAAAACACTAGTACTCACTTACTGGGGATATAAGGAATCCTTAATTTCAAATTTCACTATTCCTTATCTTAAGGCATTACACGAGATCAATCCCGATATGCCTATGCATTTGTTTACTCTAAACAAAAAGCACCAAGTATTATCAGAAGAAGAAATTGCAGTAGCAAACAAAGACCTTGCTGCATTCAACACACAACTACTTTGTTTCAATTTCAAACAATTTGGTATTAAGGCTATGCTAAATATGTTTTTTCTAGTCCTAAAACTATTGTACTTTATTAGGAAAGAAAAAATTACTCATTTGCACTGTTTCTGTACTCCTGGAGGAAGTATTGGTTATCTACTACAAATCATGAATCCTAAAATCGTTTTCACGATAGATAGCTATGAACCCCATGCCGAGGCAATGGTCGAAAGTGGTTCTTGGAAAGCTGGTGGACTAGCCCATAAACTTTTATTTTTTTTAGAAAAAAGGCAAACTAAAGCAGCTGACTATATTATTTCTTTGACAGAAGGAATGCGTCATTATGCCAAAGACAAATATGGTGTTTCCATTGACCAATTCTACGTAAAACCTTCTTGCATTGACGTATCCAAGTTTGATAATCCTGCCTTTATCAAACATCCTAAATTTGTAGAAAAACTTAAAATTGAAAATAAAATAGTAGGCTTATATGCTGGTAAATTTGGCGGTCTGTATCTAGAAGATGAAACATTCGATTTGATTCGTACTGCGTTTCAATATTGGGGCAGTGAATTTCATATGATTATCTTAGGAAATACATCCATAGAATATCTTACCCAAAAGTGTAAGGCATACGCTATCCCAATGAATCAGATTACAACCGCATTTGTATCAGAAGAAGAGTTACCTTACTATTTAGGATTAGCTGATTTTGCATTGACACCAGTTAAACCAATTCCGTCTAAACGCTATTGTTCCCCTATCAAGAATGGCGAATATTGGGTACTAGGATTACCTGTGTTGATTACCCCTAACATCTCTGATGATAGTGATTTGATCCAAAAAGAAAATATTGGTTATATTGTAGATCCTGCTATGCCAATAAGCTATCAAGAATCGATAAAATGGTTAGACTATTTTTTGAAAAATCCAGCGATAAAAGAAGAAAAAAGACGTATTCGTCAGTTTGGTATTGACCAAAGAAGTATGGAAAGAGCCAAAACTATTTATCGTCAAATATATGGCTAAATATAAAAAGAGGTTATTAAAGACATGCTCTAACTATTCATTAGAAACCACCTACTACTCTACTCAAAAAAACTCCGAATATATCTAACAACAGTTCCTCTTTTGAAGAGCCGCCACACTTTTTAAGAATAAGCAATTCTTCATCAGATAACGTCTACTTTTAAACCTAAAATTATATTTTTGTGAAAAATAGATAGTAACATGAAAGGCAATAAAGAAACCTACTACTCTTATGGCAATATATTTAGCTCTACAGCAGAGGTATTTCGCCCTCAAAATATAGAAGATCTCCGTACTCTTTTAGCTCAACTACAACAAGATAAAAGAAAAGTAACCGTAGGTGGATCATTCAATTCCTTTGACCAACAAAATAGTAGTAAAGATGCGGTCATTTCTCTGATCAACTTCAATACCATTGAATACGATCCCTCTAACCATACCGTAACGGTAGGTGCTGGAGCTAGCTGGGGAGAAATCTTGGACGTAGTCTATCAAAATAAATCTGTTCTATTTACTTGTATTACTGGTTCTGTCCCAACTGCTGGAGGTACACTATCTGTCAATAGCAATAGTACTTCGACTGCCTCTGTAGGAAAAGAAGGCAATCATTGTATTTCTTTTGATATTATGCTTACAGATGGTAGATTACTCACCTGTTCTAGAGAACAGCATCCTGATTTATTCTATGGTACTATTGCTGGGTTTGGACTACTCGGTTTTATTACCCGTATTACTTACCAAACTTTTCATGTTGGTAGCCATTACAAGATCAGTAGAACCTTGGCTCATCACGATAATATAGAAGCTATTGAAGACAAAATATGGCTTAGAAAATCGCCCCAGCTCAATGAACTGAAAGATATACAAGCTCAAGGTTCTGTTTTTTACATGGATAATGGAACCCCTAATGTTTCTGTTCATAATGCCTTTTATGAGCAGGTTGATCAAAAAGTAGAAAACAGTAAAATTCTATTCTTTTTCATGATGCTAGCTAGTGGTTTTTTCCGAATCTTCCCTTCTCTAGTTAATAAAGCCATCAAAGCAGATGCCAATGTCCCTGCCAACAAACGAAGGATAATCAAGAGCAGCGAAGCTATCCACCTTGGCACTTTTTGGGTTCAACCTGATTATGTTTGGAGCAAAAAAGTTAGTCCTCTATTCAACAAATTGGGCTATGAAGCTAAACTATACCAAAACTCTTATTTTATTCCAGAAGGTGAAGATAAAGTTACCACATTTACAAAGAAAGTCTTTGAATTAATACAGCAATACCAACTACAAGTATTTATGTTTGATATTTGTTATATCCCTAAAGATGAGCCTTTTGTCCTATCCCCTTCTCGTAATTCAGGAGGATTCTATGTCAATACTACTTTTATGGACAAAACCAATAAAGAAGATTTGTTGCATTGTTATAGCTTCCTGAATGAGCTAGCCTATGAAATGGGTGGCTCGCTCAATCTTGCCAAAAACTGTTTTATTGACCCTCTATTATTAGAAAAAATGTTTGCTCCTAATCTGGAAGAAATGGTAGCACTCAAAAAGAAATATGATCCTTCTCATCTCATTACGTCTAATTTCTTTGAGGAATACTTCCCTAGTTATTTTTCACTGTAACGAAAAATACCGCCAAACTCTGTCACTATCCATATTCGACCTTTTTTGTCCTCCAACACGTCAACACATTCTGCATCATAATTTGTTATGATAGGAATACAATCGGTTCCTTTGCATTTGTAAATGCTCTTTTGAGCATTAAAAATCCATAGATTATCCTTGGAATCAACAAACAAAGAACTACTATAGCTGTCATCTAAACAACTATTCCATTGTCGCCAGCTCTTCCATTGATTGCCATCCCAGCTAAAAATAAAACTACTAGAACGAACCAGTACATTACCATTCTTATCCTCTGTAATAGCACCAATCTTATTTCTTCCCCTAGAATTAATGCCTTCCAGCAAGGTCGTTTCATTAGTAAAAGTTGTCCATTGTTCCCCATTCCAATAAGCTATTCCATTCTTAATATTCACCCAAATATTTCCTTTTGTATCTTCATATATAGTTCTTGGAGATAGATCTACTGGGGAGTTTTCGGAATCAAAAACAATAAGTGTATCCTTCTGACTATAATAATATAGTTTTTCATTAGTCGAAAACCAAAGCCCTCCTTCTTTATCCCACTTTATTGCTCTATAAATAATATAGTTACGATTTGTTGGTTCTACAATTGAAGTATAAGTGGTACTACCTTCCTTAGTATCCATCGTAATAAATTGTCCATCGTTACTCAAAAAAGATATTTTGTTCCCTTCTGGATGTGCATACATAGATGCCATATCTTGTTCTTCTAGTATGTATTCCCAACTCTTCTGAACTTTGCTGTACTGAAAAACGCCCTCTTGTGGATTGATATACATATCTCCATTCTGTCCTTCAATAATAGAGTTAGCACAAACATAAGCAAACTGAAAATCACCTACAAAATCATCCCTTCTAAAAAAGGTACTCTTATCTTTTTCTACATCATAATAGTTGACAAAGTCACTCCCTGTCATCCAGATATTTTTATCCTTATCTTCTATAATACAAGTGAGGGCATTAGCAGAGCTTCGCCCTCCTATCATCGGGGCCTTTTCCGACAAATCAAATGAAGTCCAATTTCTCCCATCAAACTTGTATAAATTCCCAGAACGAGAACCAAACCATAAATTCCCCTGCTTGTCCTGCCCTCCTACATAGACCCAGTCTTTGCCTTCTTCGTCATCAATCGACTTTGGAATATCTCTAACGGGGATAGATATCCAAGTCCAACTTTTCCCATCATACTTACAAATAGAATCTTGATCTTCATTCGCAAACCAAAGATTATTCTCTGTATCTGAAAAACTAAATATTCTCGTTGAAACTTGCTGACATTCCTTACTCGTACAAGCAGACCAACTATCTTTTTTGACATCAAAAACATACCAGTCCTCCCATGAATCTAAAGCCCATAAGATGCCATTTTTATCTTTCAGCAGTGTTGCAGGAGTTTCATATTCATCTAAAAATGTATATTTCTTGACATTTTGTCCATCGTGTCTAATAACTCCTCCTTTGCACGCTACCCATAAGTTCTCCTCATCATCCATGACCACCTCCTCATCTAATTCATAGCCTTTGAGATCTGTTGAATAAGATTGCCACTTTTTATCTAATTTGAGATAAATATTACTATTGTTGTTATCTAGGTAACCAAACACTTCATTCGAATGAATTAAACTAATAGGTTCATTAATTTCAAAACCATTGTAGTTTACCCATCGACCTTCTCTATAAGTCTGTATGGACTGCCTGCGGGAACTGGTTTTCATGTAGAGATCACCCTCTTCATCTTGCACCAGATATTCTACATGAGGAGCATTAATTCCGTCTAATACCGTATGTTTTTTAATTAAATTCCCTTCCAAATCTAACTCTAGTAGACCACCTTCTGTCGCTACCCACATCTTATCCTCTTCAAACAAAAAATCATTGATGCCATCAGGATTTGAAAAATATTCTAGCTGTTGCCCGTAAGATATATAGGAACATAAACATAGCGTAATGATATAGCTATATGATTGTATAAATTTCATAATTAGTGTGCATTAATTGGTGTAACGAAATAATCCATCTGCCTTAGTAATAAGCCAAATTCTTCCTTTGGTATCTTCTAGTATTTGACGGTATTGAGCAGAAAAGTCTGCTGTAATTGGTTGACAGTTTTTTCCTTGACATTTGGACAGACCTCCTCTAGAGTCTATTATCCACATATTATTCTTCGAATCAACAAATAAACTGATACTAAGCCCTCCATCTTTTAGGCAATTTTTCCATCTTCGATTGGTCTTCCATTTCTTCCCATTCCACTGGTAAATAGACTCACTCGTTTGGACTAATATATTCCCATCTCTATCTTCTGTAATTGGTAAGCAAGTATTATTATTATTTCTAGACCAACTATAGGTCTTACGAACAGGACTGTTTTTTTTCGTAAAGCTGTGCCATGCTTGACCATCCCAATAAGCTAAGCCTTCTTCTATATTTGCCCAGATTCTTCCTTTACTGTCTTCATAGACAAAGCTCGTCCCATCATAAATAGGAAAATTAGACGCATCAAAAATTAGAATACTATCTTCCGTTATACAACGCACAGTATCATTGGCTTTGATCCAAAAATTACCTGCCGCGTCTATATGCTTGAAACGATAGCTAATATAACCATTACTATCTGCTTGAACAACATGCCTGAATGTCACCTCTCCATCCGCTGTCTCTGTCATCAACATCCCTTTATCATTCAGAAAATATAGTCGGTCACTTTCTTTCCGATAATGCATGAATTCGACACTCATATCTCCCATGAAATACTGCCATTTTTCGAGCTTCTGATCATACTTAAACACCCCTTTTTGAGGATTAACATAAATGTTTTTTGATTGATCCTCTATCAATGACTCTGGAGCCAATACCGTATAATAAAAACCTGCCTTAGACTGCTCTTTCATCTCCGTCTTACTAAAAGATTGGCTAATTGTTTCGTTGGCACTGAACCTCTTGACAATGTTCCAGCCTGCTATCCAAATATTCGTATCTATAGCTTGATGAATAGTAGAAAGATTCATCCTACCATCTATAAAATAAGGATTCGGCTGAGACAAATCCATGAAAGTCCATGATACACCATCATATTTATACAAATTACCATTGAGTGTCCCAAACCAAAGATTACCCGCCTTATCTTCCGCTCCACAAACTAATCTATCTTCTATTTTCTTCCCACTAAATCGTTGTGATACTGCTCGAAAAGGAATATCTATTCGCCCCCAATTCATCCCATCATATTTATACAAAACACTCCCTTTCCTATTCGAAAACCAGAGATTCTGTTTAGAATCCGAAAAAGCAAATTTACTCCTACTAATAGCCAAGCAACTATCTTGCTCACAAATAGACCATGCGTCCATTTTCTTGTCGTAAGTATACCAGTCACTAGAAATGTCCATTGCCCATAATGTACCATTCTTATCTTTTAACAGCATATCAGGACTATCATATTCTTTTTCCATGAATAAGTAGGGCTTAATACTACTTCCATCATGTTTAATAACACCATTTTTATACCTAATCCATAAATTATTATCATCATCTACTACAGTAGCTGATCCAAAAGAATACCCTTCCCCATTTATCTTGTATTTCTTCCAGGTTTGGTTATGGTACAATGAGACTTTCTCTTTCGAATGATTGATATATCCAAATAAACCATTATTATGGATAAAGGAACAATAGTCGTTTTTTTTGAAATCATAATCTACCCAACGTCCATCTTGATATACCAGCACATCATCATTGCCTAATCCTACGAAAAGTCTATTCTCTTCTCCTCTCAAAACATGTTCAACCTCGGCATCAGTCATACCATCCAGTACTGTATGTTTTTTGATCAAATTCCCTTCTAAATCTAACTCTAATAAGCCTCCCTCTGTCGCTACCCACATCTTATCTTCATCAAAAAAAAGTTCATTGATTCGATCGTGATTGGAGAAGTATTCTAGCTGCTGTGCAGAGCACAAAAAAGAGCTACAAAATAAACTAATCAAACCCAGTATTGATCCTATAAATTTCATAATTAATCTATATTTTAATTGGTGTAGCGAAATAATCCTCCCTCATCGGTCAAGAACCAAATGCGTCCCTGACTATCTTCTATCACATCAAGATAAGTCGTTTTAAATCTATTGATAATTTGCTTACAATCTGCTCCTTCACATTTCGTTATATTTCCACCTTGACCAAGTATCCACATATTGTTTTTAGAATCAAAAAATAAATTACCTCTAGCATTCCTATTTTTTAGTGCTTCTTCCCACCGTCGATGCGTCATCCACTTTACACCATTCCATCTAAAAACAGAGCTTCCTGTACTAAAAAATATATTTCCATCTTTATCTTCTGCAATAGGGTAACAATTCCCCCTGCCATAGGCTCTGTAAAGACCACTAATAGGACTATTAAGCTCTGTAAAACTGATCCATTTTTTACCATTCCAATAGGTAACCCCTCCTTTCCTATTCATCCAAATTCTCCCCTGACTATCTTCATACAAATAATATGATGTTCTTTCATTGAAAGGAGAGTTAGATCCGTCAAAAACAAAAGTAGTATCTGGTCTAATACACATCAAAGTATCCTTAGCAACTAACCAAAGAGCCCCCGCCCTATCTACATGAGTCAAATCGTAATGAACATATCCCTTGTTTTCCTCCATTTGGACCACCTGTCGAAAAGTGATTTCCCCTCCATCCGTTTCTCGGATCAACATTCCTTTATTATTTAGAAAATAACAAGCACTATCATGAGAATTATAATACATGAAAGAAATATCTTGATTTCTTAATATATAGCTCCATTCTGCAAGCTCTTTGTCATATTTGAAGACTCCTTGCTGAGGGTTAATGTATAGATTACCTAGCCCATCTTCTATTAATGAATTAGTTGCTAGGTATCCATAATGAAACCCAGCTTTACCATCTCGTGTTATCGCACCTCTATCAAAAAATTGATTATCTTTTTCATCCATTCCAAGCTTAGACACATAATCCCAACCTGCTATCCAAACACTCTTATCAACCGCCTGATGGATGACCGTAGAACGCATACTTCCATCATAAAAATAAGGGTTGGGTTGAGACAAATTTATAAAAGTCCAATCTTTTCCATCATACTTATACAAATTGCCATAGTGCGTCCCAAACCAAAGATTTCCGGTTTTATCTTCTACTCCACAGTGTAGCCAATCATGATAATCTCTAGCTTTCCAATCTTTTGATAAGTCTCTAAACGGGACCGTTATTTCGTCCCATTGAGTTCCATTATACTTATATAGAACATTACCTTTATCATTAGTAAACCAAATGTTTTGTTTAGAATCAGAGAAAGCAAATCGACTATTCTTTATCAATTTACAAGTATCACTTTCACAAATAGACCAGCTATCTTTTTTTCTATCATAATGATACCAATCATCAAAAAAACTCCTTGCCCAAAGATTATCACTTTTATCTTTTAAGAGCATTACAGGGTCTTTGTATTTTTTCATAAATTGATAAACCTTTGAGCTTTTACCATCATGCTTGACTACTCCATTTTCATAACTTACCCATAGGTTATTTTCGTTATCGAGTACCGCCTGTTCATTCAATTCTCCCCAGTCAATATCCATTTGATATTCCTGCCATTGGTCATTGATATAAATCTTTACCTTTTCTTCTTTACTATTGATATATCCAAACAATCCCTTATTGCTATCAAACGAAAGGTATTTTCTATCTTTTGATGCGGTATGTACCACCCAGCGTCCCTCCTCATACACTTGTATTCTATCGTTACTATACAAATCTGCTTCAATCAAAAAATTGTCCTCTATATCCCTAAACATACTTCTGACTTCAGCAGACTTAATACCATCCAGTACCGTATGCTTTTTAATTAACTTACCATTCAGATCCAATTCCAAAAGTCCGCCCTTAGTAGCTACCCATATTTTACCTTCCTCAAAGAAGAGTTGATTGATATTATCATGGTTGGAAAAATATTCTAATTTTTGCCCATTGCTCAAGAGAGAATGTAAGCAAAAGACAACGATCACTAATCCTTTTTTTATTGAATTCGTCATATATTTATTTTATTTTTAATGGAGATGATTAAAGGTTATTGATTGAGAAAGAGCCATTAAAATTCATAGTATAAAATTTATAATCATGCCTAGTCAACAAATACTAGACGATAAGCCAGTCGCACCTACTGTTTCTATATCTAATATAGTTATCAACTATGCTTTGCTCCAAATCCTATTTTTAGGATGCTTATTAAGCATATCTTATGTAGGAAGTAAATGGCGGCTAGAAGAATGGATAGAAATATTCGTTTATGTTAGTTTTTTCATTGGATCACCTGTTTTGAATGGAGTAGTAATTTGGCGACGAGTAGGCATAAAAGCTACTGTAGCGTTTATGAGTGGTTTTTTCATATTGTTTGGAGGTTGGTTTTTCTCTACCTTTATATCTCCTATGTTATTATTCAACTTATTTGAGGCAAGTACTTTAGTGTTGTACCCATTAGATCTTCCAAAAATCTTAATTGAATCCCCCTACCTATTGTCCATGCAGACAACTACTCCTTCTATCCTAATATTAGGAGCTGTTACAGGTTTCTATGTTCTTTTCTGTGTTTTACTAGTGATCTTAACTATTAAAATAATACAATCTTATCGTTAATAATGACTAGAGCTCACTTCAAACGATTTGTATATAAACAAATAGCCTCCTTATGAAAAATGACTTACTAGATAGTCCTGAAGACTATAGTATCTCTCTACATAGTATTGTACAACTAAGTGCCCTGTTCATTTTAGTACATACGATACTGTATAGTCTCGGATATAGCTGTCTATATCTATGTCAACAAAATATACTTGGAATCAATGAGACTACCCTATCCTGTACAGGGTGTATGACATTTGGTAGCTTCTTGATCTATTATTTTTCTTGTCGTAAAATCTTAGGTTTAGCAATCAAAAGCAGTCTAGGTTATAGTTTTCTTATCTTATTGCTATTGGTTATCATTTTATCTCAAATCGGATGTCTATATATTCCATGTCAGTACACAGAGGATTTTTTTCCATTATTTTTTCTCCAAAAAAGACCTTTTTTGAGTGTCTTCCAATGGGGACTTACTGGAATCTTACAATTTGTCCTCTCAGGAATATTCATTGCGGTACTTTTCCGATACCAAAAAACATAAGGCAGATTATCCCTCTAAACACTCTCGTACAAAATCCACAAAAAGTGGATGAGGTTTCTCGACAGTCGACTTATATTCTGGATGAAACTGCACCCCTATAAACCAACGATGATTAGGCAACTCAACTACCTCTACAAGTTTAGTGTCTGGATTAATTCCGCTGGCTAACATTCCTCCCGCTTGCAAAGTTTCTAAATAGTCATTATTAAATTCAAAACGGTGACGATGACGCTCTTGAATGTTCTTTTTGTTTCGATAAATCTTACGGATAAGTGTATCTGCTTTGAGCTGACAAGGATAAGCACCTAGACGCATTGTCCCTCCTAATTTTTCAATGTCTTTTTGCTCTCTCATCAAGTCGATTACTGGAGCAGAAGTATCTGGATTCATTTCGGTAGAAGCGGCATCCGAAAGCCCCAATACATTACGAGCAAATTCCACTACAGCACATTGCATTCCAAGGCAAATTCCTAAAAATGGAATATTATTCTCACGAGCAAATTGAATGGCCTTAATTTTCCCCTCTATCCCTCTTTCACCAAAACCAGGAGCAACAACTAATCCAGTCAAATTATCTAACTTTCTAGTGATATTTCCCTCGTTGATATCTTCTGAATGAACAGGGATGACTTCGACACGGCATTCATTAGCAACTCCCGCATGTACAAATGCCTCATAAATAGACTTATAAGCATCTTGCAACTCTAAATATTTACCGACTAAACCAATACGAATTTCATGTACAGGATTTTTAAGTTTTCCTAGGAATTTTTTCCAAACGGTCAAATCAGGTTCTCTCCTATCTGCCAGACGCAGTTTGGTAATAATAGTTAAGTCCAATTTTTCTTTGAGCATCAAAATAGGCACATCGTAAATACTATCTGCATCACGAGCTTCTATAACAGCATTTGTAGCCAGGTTACAAAAAAGAGATA
Organism: uncultured Aureispira sp.; assembly: GCA_964404215.1. Taxonomy (GTDB): domain Bacteria; phylum Bacteroidota; class Bacteroidia; order Chitinophagales; family Saprospiraceae; genus Aureispira. Next base: position 51,753 of record CAYOJF010000027.1, read on the forward strand.
ATTTTCTCCTCAAATCCATTGATAAAGGATGCTCTGCACGACAGACCAAAATATCAGGTTGTATTCCCGCACTCAACAACTCTTTGACAGAATGTTGGGTAGGTTTTGTTTTCAATTCGCCTGCTGCACTCAAAAAAGGAATCAAGGTAAGATGTACCGTGATACAGTTATCTGCTCCTAATTCCCAACGTAGTTGTCGAATGGCTTCTATATAGGGAAGAGATTCAATATCTCCTACAGTACCACCTATCTCTGTAATAACAATATCATACTCTCCAGAACTGCCCAGCAAAAGCATTCTATGCTTGATTTCATCTGTAATATGTGGAATAATCTGTACCGTTTTGCCCAAATAAGCTCCAGCTCGTTCTTTATTTATAACCGTTTGGTAGATACGACCAGTAGTAACATTATTCGCTTGAGAAGTCGGTACATTCAAGAATCTTTCATAGTGTCCTAAATCCAAATCTGTTTCTGCTCCATCATCTGTCACATAACATTCTCCATGCTCATAAGGATTGAGCGTACCTGGATCAACATTAATATATGGGTCAAACTTCTGAATAGTGGTGGTAAACCCTCTAGCTTGCAATAATTTAGCAATAGAAGCAGCTATAATTCCTTTTCCTAATGAAGAAGAAACTCCTCCTGTCACAAATACATACTTGGTCATGATTTTTTTATTTTGAAGCCATAAAAATAAGGGATTTTATATAGAATGCCGATGATTTTATATCGAAGTTCTTTAAAAAACCTCTTTACTTCTAAACTGAGTTGTTTTTTCTATTGCTTTTCATCAACTATTGCCCGAATCAATAGAAGTTATTACGAATAAAGTTGTATAGAGGGGACGAGATAGATTTTTTTTGATTAACGAGAAAAGGCGGAAATTCGTAGCCTAAGCCTGTCCCAACGGACGTAGGGGCTACGAGATTGAGTACTTGCCGAAGTTTAATCAGAAAAAGATATTTTTGGTCCCATACGATTCTATTCATAATAACTTCTAATAAAGTCAGCAAGTCACATTTAATCCTCAAAAACACAAAAAACTCTACTAAAAAAGGTTACACGCTGAAACGTTTAAGTCTCAAAATGTAACCTTTTTCAACAAGCTTTAAGTAATCTTACAAATGTTTCCGTACTGAAAAAAGTCTAATTTTGACCATTTGCTCGTTAAAAAGCCTCGCTTTAGCTCCC